>JAWSUF010000010.1 GCA_033549365.1 Acidobacteriota bacterium | reverse complement strand
CGGCAGACCCGCCATGCCCGCCGGGGAAGACCTCGCCCGGGGGCGCCTCTTCGAGAGTTCCGGATTCGCCGGTTGACGCTTTCGGTATCCCGGAACAAGGCCGCTCTTCGGGCCGAAGCCCGGACCGACGGCGTCTTCCCCTTGACCACAAACCTGGAGACAACCTCCCGCAAAGGGGTCCTTCTCATCTACAAGGATCAGCCCTACGTTGAAAAACGCCATGCCCTCTTCAAGACCGAACTCGGAGTCGCTCCGGTCTACCTCAAGAAACCAAGCCGGGTCGCAGGCCTGATTCATGCGACCTTTCTGGCGATGATGGTCGACGCGCTCATCGAACGGACGGTCCGCCGGTCCATGGCCCGACGAGGAATCGACCGGCTGCCGATTCTCCCCGAAGGACGATGGTCGCCGACCCCCACGACGGCCCGCATCCTGGAGACGTTCAGCGATGTGGCCTGGTACGAATTCGAACGCCCCGCGGACCAAGTCGTCTTTCCCATCCGGCTTTCGCCGCTGCAAAAGGATCTTCTTAAGCTTCTTGAAATGGATGCATCTGCTTATCGCTGAGTGATAGAATGGACGGCGAATTAAATGCCGATATTCAGCCCCGGCTTCGTGCGGAATGTAGGCTACACCCGCGACCTATATTGTTTTATAGTTGACGAAAAGGGAGAGGGATCATGGGAAAATTCTTGAAATGTCCTCGCTGTCATTCCGATAATCCCGAGTCCTCGCGGTTTTGCAATGACTGCGGATCCAGTCTCGATGGCAAGGCCGCGCCGGACCCGAAAGTCCAACCGTCCTTCACGAAAACGCTCGATACGCCCACGCCCGCGCTTAAGAAAGGGACGCTCTTCGCGAACAAATACAAGATCGGCGGCGAGATCGGCCGGGGCGGCATGGGGGTCGTGTTCAAGGCCGAGGACGCGAAGCTCAAGCGCTCGGTCGCTCTGAAGCTTCTCCCCCTCGAACAGTCGCAGTCCCCCGAGGCCAAGGAACGGTTCATGCGCGAGGCCCAGGCCGCGGCCGCCCTCGACCACCCCCACATCTGTACGGTCTACGAGGTCGAGGAGCAGGACGGCCAAATGTATATCGCCATGGCCTTTATCGACGGGATGAGCCTCAAAGCGAGGATCGTCCGGAAGCCGCTCGAAGTCGCCGAAGCCATGGACATCGCCCTGCAGGTCGCCGAAGGGCTGGGGGAAGCCCATCGCAAAGGCGTCGTCCACCGGGACATCAAACCGGCCAACATCATGCTGGCCGCCCGGGGCGGGGTCAAGATCATGGATTTCGGGCTGGCCCGGCTGGCGGGCGCCGGGGACTTGACGCGAACGGACGCGGTGATGGGCACGGTCGCCTACATGTCGCCCGAACAGGCCTTGGGCCAAAAAGTCGACCACCGCACGGACATCTGGTCTTTCGGATGCCTGGTTTACGAGATGCTGGCCGGCCAGGGCCCGTTCCAGGGCGGGCACGAGCAGGCGGTCTTTCAGGCCATTGTCCACGGCGAGCCCGAGCCGATCGCGGCTCTGCGGAGCGACATCCCGGCCGGCCTCGCCGGGGTGCTGGAGCAATGCCTCCAGAAAAGCGCCCTCAACCGTTATCTGGATTTCCAGGCCCTGATCCAGGACCTCAAGGCCGTGGATCTCCGTGTCATCGCCTCGGCGCCCGCACCGTCTTCGCATAAGCCGTCCACATCCATCGCCGTCCTACCCTTTACCAATATGAGTTCGGAGAAAGAGCAAGACTATTTCGCCGAGGGAATCGCCGAGGAGCTTCTGAACGCCCTGGCCCATATACACGACCTTCGGGTCGTGGCCCGTACCTCGGCTTTCGCTTTCAAAGGCAAGGACATCGACATCCGGGAGATCGGCCGGAAGCTCAACGTCAAGTCCGTTCTCGAGGGCAGCGTCCGGAAGGCCGGGAACCGCCTGCGCATTACAGCCCAGCTCATCAACGTCGAGGACGGGTTCCATCTCTGGTCGGAGCGCTACGACCGGGACATGGCCGACATCTTCGCCATCCAGGACGAGATCACGACGGCCATCGTGGACAGCCTGAAAGTGACCCTGAAGGTCGGCGAGAAGACCGCCCTTCGGAAGCGCTCCACGGAGAATATTGAAGCTTACAACCTCTATCTCCAAGGCGTTCATTTCTGGAACAAGAGAACACCCGAGGGAGTGAAGAAAGGCATGATATACTTCCGGGAGGCGATTGAAAAGGACCCCGGCTTTGCTCTGGCCTACGCGGGGCTGGCGAACAGCTACAATGTCATCGGCTATTACGGTCCCTTGTCTCCCAGGGAAGCGTTTCCTCAAGCCAGAGACCTGGCCCTGAAAGCGCTGGAATTGGACGAGTATCTGGCCGAGGCCCATACCGCGCTGGGCACGGCTCTCGGGACTCATTATTGGGACTGGGCGGGCGCCGAAAATGCATTCAAGCGGGCGATCGAGCTCAATCCGGGCTATCCCTCCGCCCGCCAATTATATGGGATATTCCTGATGTTTGTCGGCCGCTATGATGAAGCCATTCAAGAGCTCAGAAAGGGCCAGGAACTTGATCCGGTGTCCGCCTCGATAACCTGGGTTTTGGGAATCGCTTTTGCCCATGCTAGGCATTATGACCGGGCCATCCGGGAATACAAAAAGGCGATGGAACTCGACCCGGCCGCGTATCTACCGTATTTATGGACGGTATTTCCTTATTCAATGAAAGGAATGCATGAGGAGGCCATCGCCGCCGCTAAGAGGATGCTGGAGCTTCTGGGAGAAGAGATATCGCCCTGGAATACCGTGCTCGCTCAAGTCCATGCTGCGGCGGGAAATCAGGATGAGGCCAGGAGGATCCTTACCGAGGTCATCGCTCTTTCGGAGAAAAGGTATGTATCGCCGGCATATATCGCAGGTGTCTATAGAGAACTCAATGAAAGAGATAAGGCCTTTGAATGGCTGCATAGGGCCTATGAGGAGCGTGACCACTGGCTTCTTACGATCATAGCCCGTCCCGGCCTTGACAACTTGCGCGAGGACCCGAGGGCCAAAGCCCTGCTCAGGAAAATGGGACTGGAGTAGATCCATCGATCCGGGAATTTTGCAACCTATTGAAGGAGGAGGCCAGCTCCTTGACCTTCGAAGTTCATTATTGTTAAAAATTTCATTTGGGGAGGTGAGACTCTAGGAAAATCGGCCAACCCGGGCGGCCCGGCCTGTTTATCGGGCCGCCGCCGCGCTTGACACCGCTTGTGGGCCGAAATATCGTTATTGAATGAAAAACCTGTATCTGGCCATCATGGCCTTGTTAGCCGTTGGATGTTCATTGCAGCATGAAAAAAAAGAAATGGACCTGCAGCAACTATCTCAAGAATTCGTCGATCCCCCTGTTTCTTCAAGACCCGGAGCTTACTGGTGCTGGCTGAATGGTGATGTCACCAAAGAATCCATCACCCGTGACCTGGAAGAGATGAAAGCCAAAGGGATGGGAAGGGCCGAGATTTGGGATGTCGCCGCCATGTTCAATCCAGACGAAGCCTTCGGGGTGGGGCCTGAGTTTCTGGGTGATGAATCGGTCGATCTGATTCGCCACGCCCTGGCTGAAGGGAAACGCCTGGGGCTCTCCATTGGCATGGTTGCCTCAAGCGGCTGGAACGCAGGCGGTTCATGGGTGGAACCCCACTGGGCATCGAAAGCGCTGTATATTTCGGAACTGAACATTTCCGGACCACAATCCTTCTTCGGTGCATTGCCCTACCCTGCATTTCCTGCACGCAGTCCGAAGGATGAATCCGGACTACCGGTTTTCTACAAAGAAATAGCCGTGCTGGCAATCCCGAACAATCCGGAGAAAAAGATACATGACCTTTCAGATATTGTCATCCTTAACGATCGTTATGATGGGATGGTTTTAAATTGGGATGTGCCTGAAGGCGACTGGAACATACTAAGGGCTGTCTGCTCCAACACAGGACAACACCTCATCGTTCCCAGTCCCAACTCCAATGGACTCTTTATTGACTTTCTCGATCCAAAAGCAACCATAAAGCATTTCGAATATATCCTGGGCCGCCTGGGCATTACCAGGGAGAATGACACTGAATCAGGATTGGACTACCTTGAATTTGACAGCATGGAACTGGATCAGGCAATACCCTGGACTGATGTCATGGACAGCATTTTCAAGGCCCATCACAATGATGACATCATCCCATATTTACCCGCTTTCGCAGGATGGGAATTACCAGGTGGCAATGATGATTTTCTCTATCAATTCAGAAAAACGGTAAGCGATCAACTTATTTATAGTCATTATACCACCGGTCGCGACTTTCTTGCTGAGTTTGGCCTCGACCTGGTTGCCGAGGCGGGAGGACCCGGTCCGCCGATCTGGAACTCCTGTCCGGTCGATGCCCTGAAAGCCCTCGGCCATGTTAGCATCCCGCGTGGTGAGTTCTGGAAACGCTACCGGCTCAATATATTTCTCGTAAAGCAAATTGCCAGTGCTTCAAACATCTACGGACTTAACCTTGTTGATGCTGAGGCCTTTACCACCTGGAGGAGGTGGACAGACTCCCCTTATGCATTGAAGAAATGGGTCGACCGTGCTTTTTGTGAAGGCCTGAACATGGTTACCATCCATACGTTTGCCAACACACGACCGGAGCATGGGTTTCCCGGCAGGTCATATCATGCCGGTACCGACATCAATCCCACGGCAACCTGGTGGGATAAGGCAAAACCATTTATGGATTACCTGGCCAGATGTTCACACATCCTGAGGCAAGGGAAATTCGCTGCTGATGTTTTGTATTATTATGGTGACAAGGCCCCGAACTTTTTTCCGGAATTACAAGGCGATCCCGGCAAGCCCCGGCTGGAAGGCCTCAGTCACGGATATGATTTTGATGTGGTCAATACCGATGTGATCCTCAACCGCCTGGAGTCTTCAAAAGGCAGGTTGGTACTGCCCGACGGCATGAGCTACAGCTTATTGGTGCTTCCCGACAGGGAGGATATCCCCGAAGAAGTGGTGAGAAAAGTTGAAAAGATGATGGCTGACGGGGCCAATGTGTTGATCCAGAGTCCGGATATCGCAAGTAGAATAGGAGGAAATGCATTCCGGAACATCAGCATGGATGAAGCGCTGAATCGTTTATCCATTGCCAAAGACTTCACTGCCAACTCCCTTGCATTCGATTATATCCATCGCAGGGGCGGCGATGTGGAAATCTATTTTGTCACAAATACAACCGATGAAAATGTCGCTGAAACCTCTGTTTTCAGAACAACCAACCGCCAGGTTGAGCTCTGGGACCCGGTAACAGGCAAACAATATGTCATGAAAGACGCCGTCAGTAAGGATGGGAAAACAACCATAAACCTGCATTTACCACCCTATGGCTCCTGCTTTATTGTATTCAGTCCTCAAAAACGGAAGCTCGAAACTTACGCCGGTCTGGTTGAAGGGCCGGCAACAGAGGTTGAAGGCCCCTGGACACTGACCTTCCCGGAAGGTTGGGGAGCCCCTGCATCTGTCACACTCAACGACCTGATTTGCTGGACTGAACATGAAGATGAAGGCATCAACCATTTTTCTGGTACCGCCACCTATTCCAACAATTTGCATTTTACGCAAGAGGTGCTTAACGGCAACAAAAATATCACCCTCGATCTTGGAGAAGTCTTGGATGTAGCAGAAATCTTTATCAATGGTGAATCTGCCGGGGTGCTCTGGACACACCCCTACAGCTTGAATATTAAGGACTATTTAGAGCAAGGAAACAACGACCTCAGGATAGAGATCACCAATCTGTGGATCAACCGCCTGGCCGGAGATATGCATCTGCATCCGGAAGAGAGATTCACCAAAACCAATCATCCCTTTATAACACGTGATTTTTCAAATTGGTGGGCCGATGCGGCATTCAGGGTTCAGCGATCAGGCATGATGGGGCCGGTTACCTTAATCAAACACTAACCTGAATTATCTTATTCTTTGCCATATATTTAATCAAAAATATGGTGAGCTGGTCGGAGTCGCTCGAAGCGACCATCGAGGGCGATTCCTCCGGGTCCTTAAATGAGGCCCATTTTCGTCAGGGCGGTCCGGCCCGGATCGTCCTGGGGATCCTCGCCCGGAAGATAAAGCCGGACGCCGCCTTTCGACGGCCGGATGACGATTTTTCCCTCCTCGGCCAGGCGGGTTGTCGTCCGGACGGGGTCTTCGCCGTGGTAGTACATTTTGAAGGCGGCGTTGAATCCACTGAAGACGGAGTGGATTCCCTTGAAGGATCCCGTCCGGAGCTTTTCGACGGCCAGTTTGACGAATTCCTCATGATTCAATCGACGAGTCATGCGCGTTCTCCCTTCAAGGGAATAGACGCGCCGCGGGCCGCGGCTTTCTCGCTCTCAGAAAGTGTCTTTCTGGACGAAATTCAGGCTGACCTTGTTCCGTCCCCGCCACTTGCTGTGCATCATGAGTTTGTGGGTGCGGTTGACCAGGCTTTCGGGTGTGTCGTATCTCTTAACCAGGCAGGCCCCGATGGAAACCGTGGCGTTCAATGTCTCGGTCTCCGTCATGAGATAGGATTCCGCGACCATGAGTCTCAGTTTGTTGGCCACGATATCCAGGCGGTTTTCCCCGATGTTGTGCAGAAGGACCAGGAATTCGTCGGCGTTCCAGAGGCCCATGACATCAAGATAGCGGATGTTCTTCTGGAGGTTCCGGGCGATGATCCTGAGGATTTTTCCGGCGTTGAAATTCCCGTGTTTTTCCTTGAATTGGCCGTATTGGTCGATATCGATATAGAGAAGGCCGAAGGGGATTCCGAATTTCTTGTATTCTTCCAAACGTTTTTTCAGAATCGTCTCCAGAAAACTCCGGTTGGGAATTCCGATTTCGGCATCCAGAAAGCCGCTGTGTTCCAGAAAAGCCGGGCCGGGGGGGACCATGATCAAAGGGGTGGTCGGGGAGAAGAGGACGGCGGCACCCATGAGGTTTCCGTCGTCGCTGTCGACGGGCAGAATGCGGAGATGAATCGGAATGCGGTAGCCCGCCTTATGGGGTAGAAAGGCATCGACCGTAATGATCGTGCTATCCCGAACGGCTCTTTCGACGGGACAGGCCGAGTCTTCTTTGCCGGCGTTTACCGGCTCCATGTGCAGTCCGACGTCGTCGCTCCAGGATTTCCCCGACATTTCGTCTTCCGAAAAGCCGGTCATCATTTCCGCTGATTTGTTCCAGCCGAGGATTTTGAGATCCTTGTCGATATAACAGATTCCGTCACCGACCTGATCGGACAGAATTCCGCAAAATCGGTGCGAAATGGTTTCGAAAAAGGGATGTGTCTTCAAATCCGACATGGCCGACCTTCCTTTCCCACCATCGATCCAGCTCTCTTATATCAAAGGCAAGGGCCTCCTGTCAAAAACAATCGGCATCATGGTTTCCTAACCTGCATCAGAGTCGCGACTTTGCGGCAAAGAGCAGGAATAATAACAGTTGCGGTCGGTTGACAGGTTGGGGACTGCGTGTTATTCTCGCCCACGCCGAGGGGCAGGCGGGACATGCGAAAAATCATCGGCGGCCGGATCAAAAGCGCCAGGGAGGCGTCCCGGCTCAGCCAGGGAGACTTCGCCAAGGCCGTCGGGCTGTCCGCCGAGTACATTTCCCTTCTTGAAAAGGGAAAACGAACCCCCCGTTTCGAAACGCTGCAAAAAATCTCGGCCTTCCTCAACAAGGACATTTCCTTTTTTTTCAAGGATCGGGAGCCGGGGTTCGGGGCTCTTCTGGGGGATCCCGGCCTCGATCCCGACATCCGTCAGGCCGTGGTCAAATTCCGCCGCTATTGCGAGCGCTACCTCGGACACGAGGACATCTGCGGGCGCCATCTCGATCTTGCCCCCGCCTACGGTGCGACGTCCCCCGAACGCATGGCGGACGAGGAGCGCCGGCGACTGGGGATCGGCCGTGAACCCATCCGCGACATCTTTGCGCTTTGCGAAAGCAACGGCTGCCGCATTTTCAGGCATCCTCTCCCCGAGCCCTCCCGGGTTTCGGCGATTTTCGTCTTCATCCGCGAGAAAAACGCCGCCTTCGCCATGATCAATTCCCTGGAAACGCCCGTTTGCCAGATGCGCATTGCGGCCCATGTCTATGCCCATTTTCTGAAGGACCGCTATGAGACGCCCATCATCGACAAGGACGATGTTTTCGTCGACGAGTATGTCACGCTGTACTCGCCCCGGGAGGCCTCGGCTCAGGCCTTTGCTCTCAGGTTCCTTGTGCCGCCGGACAAGGTGGCGGACATCATGGACAGGGATCTCAAGGTCGGTCGATGCGGTTTCGAGGATGTTCTTTACCTGAAACGATACTTCGGCGTGTCTTTCCGGGACATGTTGCGGGTCTTGAAAAATCTGGGAGGGTTGCCCGGATCGCGTTTTGAGGAATATTTCCAGAGGGACGAAAAAGCCCGCGAAAAGGAAATCTTCAACGCGGCGGCGTCCGGAGGGCGCCGGGGATCCGGCCGGGAAACCCGGTTTCCGGGCCTCGGCCGCTCCATGCCTTCCGACAGATTCAAGCTTCTGGCATCGGAAGCCCGCAGCCTGCATGCCAAAAGGCAGCCCCGGCTCATCGATCTCGAATGAACGGAATGCGCGCCGTCAAGAAGGAGGAAACCATGAGGATGAGTTGTCTCGTCGCCGGTCTGGCGGCCGGCGTCTTTCTGCTTTTCGGATGCTCGGGAGGGCCGGGCAAGACTCCGGCCGCAGATTATGAATGGGTGACCATCGACGAGGATTATGAGCCGCGCGACATCATTGAGGAATTTATCAAGGCGGACACTTTGCGCCAGGGCATTGCTCAGGTCGAGATCCGGAATTACGGCCGGAACGCCGGTGTTCTCAAGGCTTTTCGCGGGGCCCGGTTCGCCGGCCCGAATCCAACGGTCCTGTCCATGACCTGGCCCGGACTCGATGACTGGATGCTCGTGGACATCAAGCACCCTCATGAAACCGGCCGGGAGATCGAAAGAACCATTCTCTATGTCATGGTTCGCGGTCAGTGGATGGTCGGAGACAGCGGAAAACTCGAATTTTAATCGGGACGAAAGGCGGGAGATGAGTATGGGCGTGAAGACGATTGAAAAAGATGTGCTGATCATCGGCGCCGGACCGGCCGGGTTGACGGCCGCTCTCTACACGGCCCGGGCCGGAAAATCGACCCTCGTTCTCGAGGGCCGGGCGGCCTCGCGCATGGCCGTCGGTTACGAGCTGGAGAATTATCCCGGATTTCCCACCATCAGCAGCCTTGAACTTCTTGACAAATTCAAGGATCAAGCGAAGAGCCACGGCGCCGAGATCATGTCGGGAGACGTCCTGGCTCTGTCCCTGGAATCGGCGGAAAAATATGTCACGACCAAGGACAGCTTCATCCAGGCCCGAACGGTTATTATCGCCACGGGAAAGCCCTTTCAAAAGGGGCGCATGATCCCGGGTGAGGAAAAGCTGACCGGGAAGGGCGTGAGTTATTGCCCGATCTGTGACGGCCCCCTGTTCCGGGGCAGGGACGTGGCCGCCTACGGCCGGTCCGAAGACGCCGTTGAAGACGTCCTCGCCCTGCATCAGGCCGGTTGCCGTGTTCATTGGATTCCCGGCGGAAAAGGGGAGGCCTTGACGCCGGAAACCGAAGAGAAAGTAAAAAAAGACGGTATCCGCATCTATCCGGGTGTCGAGATCGCCGAGATTTCCGGATCTGACCGGGTCGAGGGCCTGAGCCTGAAAGGCGGCGAGCCGGCCTCGCTCGACGTCGCTGCCGTTTTTATTTTCCGCGAGATTCCGGCTGCGCCCCTTTTCGAAAAAGCCGGGCTCATTCTCGACCACAAGCAGTGTTTATCCGTGGACCGCTTTCAGAGAACAAACCTGGAAGGCGTCTATGCGGCGGGAGACGTCACCTGCGGAGGTCTTCAAGTCGTCTCCGCCGCCGGGGAAGGCTGCTTGGCCGCGCTTCAGGCCCTCGCCTATTTAAGAA
The DNA here is from genome assembly GCA_033549365.1 of Acidobacteriota bacterium. Taxonomy (NCBI): domain Bacteria; kingdom Pseudomonadati; phylum Acidobacteriota; species Acidobacteriota bacterium. Next base: position 98,771 of record JAWSUF010000010.1, on the reverse strand, counting down.
AATAACGGCGGATCAATAGGCCTTCAGTTTTCTTCCGGGAGCGGTCTGTTGAAGCGCCCGGAGCGCCTTGATTTCGATCTGCCGGATGCGCTCGCGGGTCAGATTGAAGTGCCGGCCGACTTCTTCCAGCGTGTATTCGCGGCCGTCGTCCAGGCCGTATCTCATCTTGAGGATGGTGATCTCCCGATCGGACAGGGTTTTTAAAGCTTCGCCGATCTGTTCCTTCAGGCTGACATGAATGACGGTGTCGGGAGGGGAGAGTAGGGCGTCGTCCTCGATGATGTCGCCCAAAGATCCTTCGCCGTTTTCGCCAAGGGGGGTTTCCAGGGACAGAGGGTCCTGAACGGAGGACAGCATCTCCTTGATCCGAACCACAGGGAGATCCATCGCTTCGGCGAGTTCCTCGGGAGTTGCGGGCCGGCCTTCGGACTGAAGAACGGCCTGGGAAATGCGTTTCAGGCGATGCATGGTTTCGGTCAGGTGAACGGGAATCCGAATGGTCCGGCCCTGGTCGGCGATGCCCCGGGTGATGGCCTGACGAATCCACCAGGTCGCGTAGGTTGAAAACTTGTGGCCCCGCCGGTAGTCGAATTTTTCCGCCGCCCGCATGAGTCCGATATTGCCCTCCTGAATCAGGTCCAGAAGCTGCAGGCCCCGGTTCTGATATCTCTTGGCGATGGACACGACCAGCCTCAAATTGGCGGCAATGAGATCATCCCGGGCCCGGTCTCTCATGAGTTTGCCGCGGCCGACTTCCCGAAGGATGTCCCCGGCGTGTTGTCTTTCGGACGGGCGCCCATCGAGAGACAGGCGCTCAAGCCGTTCGAGGATCCGAAGGACGGCCTCATCTTTCCAGTCGGAGCGGAGATCGAGGTCGGCGACAAGATGCATCATGCGGACGACGATTCGGGCGCGCGCCCGGCGGTTCCGGACGGCCGGCCTGACCCCGCGCAGCCGGGCCTCCTCATTTCTGATCCGGCCGAGAATGTCGAGAATCCGCCTCCGGTGAGTTTCCGGGTCTCCGGCGTCCGCACCATCCTCCGGGGTATTGACGAAACGCGACGGCTGTGCTGAGGACTCGCGGATCTCTCTTTCCATACCGGCCAGCTCCTCCAGAGTCAGGCGGGTTCGGGCCAGGGCTTTCTCGAGAATTCTTTCGCCGCGCTCCTTTTTTCTGGCGAGCGCGATCTCCTCATCCCGAGAAAGAAGCAGGATGCTGCCCATATCCTTGAGATAGACCTTGACCAGGTCCGTGCTCTGTTCCAGGCCCTCCGGAGAAAACATCTCTCGGGGGCGTTCTCCCGGCTCGAAACGGGACAATGTCTCCAGGACTAAATCGGGGTTTCGTCTGGAACCGTTCCTGGGGATCACCGTTTCGTGGTTATATGCGAACTCGTTTGCCATTGTCGGCCTCCTCAACATACATATTACATAGGTATACTAGTAATATATGATTTCCGTTGCAAAAATCAAGCTTTTTTTTCATGATATGACCAAAAATTATTACGATGGGGAAAGGCGGATCGTTGCATCAGCCTGATCGGGGCGCGAATTGATCAGGCTAGGAGCCGGCCGGGTCGAGGATTTCGAAGTCCGTATACTCCTCCTCGACGACGAGACGCATGGTTTTCAGCAGAAAACCGGCATGGATTTTCATTTGGGACGCCTTGAGGGCGAGACTTCCGATGCCGGGCTGAAAACGAATATCCATCTCCAGGTGTTTGACGAATCGGGGGTTTTTGGACGGCCGGAGCTCGACGCGGAGAACGTCCAGGGTCTCCCGGTCGATGTAATAGCGGCCTTCAAAGACCTCGGAATCCTTGGCCCGGGCTTCGGCCGAAAGGACCCGGGCGGGGCGTCCGGAGACTTCCGCGTCCGGCAGAAAGGAGAACGAGTATTTTATCCGGTTTTCCCGGGAAAACGGAGCCAGATCGGCGACGCTCATATCCCGCCGTCCGCCGGAACGCTCTCTGTCCCGAGCGGAATCTCTGCGGCGTTCTTCGGCTTTTCGGCGTCGTTCCTCGGCTTCCAGGACGTAGGTCTCCGTGATGTCTTTCGTTGTCCCTTTTTCCGTCTCCAAGACCTCCAGGATCTCTTCTCGGGAAAGGCCCTCAGTGACGGTTGTGATTTTTCGCACAACCGTCGTTTTCTCGGGTTTCCAGTTCTTGTCCATCTCAGTCACGGAGGATCGGACGGCGGCCCGCCAGTTTTTGAGGTCGGAATACGAATCGATGCGGGTCGAGAGCGCGTCGAGAAAATCATCCCAATCGTGATCCGGGTTTTCAGCGTGAGAGCGGACTTCCGGGGCCGCGGAAAGAAGGCCCGCGAGAATCAGGGCTGCGGACAACACGGCGGCGGTCTTCATCTTGTCTCCTGCGAACGCAGATATTATACCACCCCATAATAACGCCGCCGGAAATTCCGGAACCGCTTGTATGCCCGGGGCGATGCCGGGATTTTCAAGACCGCATCAATATCCGGGCAGGCTTGCACGCCTCTTTTTGGTGCTGAAAATCACGTTCTAACGATGATGCAAAACTTTAGAGAAAGGCCAAGTCATGATTTATCAATCAAATACCAAAGCCAAGCAAGGCTTAGAAAATGCCGGCCCGGATGCCCGCCTCGATGAACCGGCCGCGCCAGGGAAAACCGGGCTCGGTGTAGAAGGCCTTGTTAAAAAGGTTGGTCACCCGTAAAAACGGTTCGACGGGCCCGGCCTTCAGGGACACCACGACATCCATGGAGACGAAGGACGGAATTTCAAGCAATTTCTGGGCGTTGAAGTCATACCAGTTGGTTTTCGAATTGATAACCCCGAAGATCCCGGCCCGAAGATTCCGCAAAGGTTCGAAAGCCAGTTCAAAGTTCGCGCTGTGGGCGGGCGTAACGTCCAGGGGGCGGTCGTCGGTCTCGTTCCGGTGGTCGAGATAGGTGTAGTTGACCGTGGTCCGAACGATGTTCCAGTCCTTCTGGGCCTGGATTTCGAAGCCGTTGATGCGGGCTTCCCCGATGTTGAAATACCGGCGCGAGCCGTCGGGCAGGCGCTGGCTGTCGATGAGGTTGCGGAGGCTGTTGGCGAAGACTGCGCCGCTCAGGAAGACGCCGCGGTTGTAGGTGAAACCGAGTTCCCAGCATTGCCCGTATTCGCTGAGAAGATCGGGATTTCCCGATGAGAGTGAATACAGGGACCTCATGTTGGGGAACCTGGATTTCCCGGAGAAGGAGAACCGGAGATCCATATCGTCGATCGGGTAGTATTTCAGGCCGATGAGGGGGTTGACCTTCGTGACGGCTCCCCCTGTATCTTTATGCAGGGAATCAAGACTCAATCCCCCGATGATTTGCCATTTTTCGCTCAGTCTGAAATGATCTTCGAGACCCGCGGAATAGACTTCCTGGGAGAACTCGATCCAGGGAAGCCCGACATCGTCCTGTTGGCGGGCGACGTCCCGCTGGGCGTACACGCTGGCTTTCAGGCTGTGCCGGTCCGACAGAAACAGATCGGCCAGCGCGAAAAGCCCGGCGTTCGAGTTGTCGAATGTGCTTTCGAACTGACGCCGTGTCATCTGGGCGTCTCTGAACTGTTCGAGGATGTTGAAGTAATTGACGGAATAGGCCCGGAAGCGAAGTGTGGAGCGATCGCCGAGAGCCGTGAATCCACCTGCGCTCAGAGAGGTTCTATTCCAGTCCTTGAATTTCCAGTACCGGGCGCGTCCGAACAGGTCGGGCGGCATGCCGTAGTCCGAGCTATAGGTCCCGACGGAGGCCATGATCTCCGTCCGTTCCGAAGGATTGTAATAGACCTTCGCACCGAGATTCAGCCGCCGGTAATAGGTGTTCGTCCGTGGCACAAGTTCGCCGTTGTCATCGACGTAGTCGAATCCTTCGGAGTCCTGGTAGAGGGCGCTTCCCGAAAATCCCCAGTCTCTCCATGTGAATGTCGAATCCAGGCCGAGGGCTTGAGTTTTTCTGTTTCCGGTCGAGGCGTTGAGGGTCAATGTCGGCTTGGCCGAGGGCCGACGGGTGATGACGTTGACGATGCCGCCGAGAGTGTTGGGTCCGTAGAGGACGGAGGACGGTCCCTTGGTGACCTGGAGGGACTGGATTCCCCCGGCCGAAACGGTTTTGATGTCGAAGTTTCCGTAATAGGGTTCGGAGACCGGGACGCCGTCCACAAGGAGGGCGATCCGCCGGGAATCGACGCCGCGGAGTTTCAGATTGTACTCTTCTTTCGATCCCACGGTGACCATGGCGCCCACCGCGTGCCGGACGACGTCGACGAGGTCGCGCGGGCGCATCAGAGTGACGGTTTCGGCCCCGACAGTGGTTACGGTCGAAAGCGGCGCTTCGCGGGGCGCCTTGCCGACGACCAGGATTTCCTCGGTGATCCGGGTTTGGGCTTCCTGCTCTTTCGGGTCCTTGGTTTTTTCTTTCGAGGCGGGAGTCTCTTGCGGTGCGGCGATGCCCCAGATCAGAAGGACGGCGGCCAGACACAGGGGGAGTGGTTTGATGGTGCGGAGGGTAATCCCGAACATGATATCTCCTTTTCAAATATGGAAGGATGAGCCGTTTCCCGCTCATCCCTGTCGGTCAAAGGGCATAGCCCAAGAGGCTTTAGCGCCTTTGACTCGGAGCGAAAGCGAATTTATCAAAATGTGACGCAGGTGTCAACTTGCGCTTCGATTTTGCGTGGCCGGCTTAGGATCCGGCGGGGGACTCATAGAAAACGGCGTCTTCTCCGTGCTTCCGAATCAATTCGTCGAGTTCATCGAGGATGAGATCCCGCCTCTTCAAGACGGCCTGGATCTCCTTGGGGTTGAGGTATTTGCCGACCGAAGTCCGGATTGTTTTGGCATCGAGTCCGCGGAGGCGCTCGACAAAATTCCGGGGCAGGGGGGCGATCGGTTTCCGGCTCATGCCTTTATCGCCGTACACGAGCTGATCGACATAGAAGTTGTGCGTGCGGAACGCACGGGAGTGATCGAGCAGGATCACGCGCCAATCCGCCGTATAGGCGATGTTCTCCTGGGTGCGGTCGATGTTGGCGATCAGGCAGTCGAAGGCATTGGCCAGTCGCTGCCTCCTGTCGCATGCGTCCTGCCGGTCTTCAGGAATCTCCCGGTCCTCGCTGTTGAGGGCGCGCTTGGTTGTCAGGCCTTCGACCCAGTATTGGAATGAACCTTTTCTCATGCGGAAACGCCGTTCCACGGTCGGCGGAATCATTCCCACCCCGAGATGGTCATCCAATCGGTAGGCGGCGATTTCGTGGCGCCAGCCCTCATGGAAATCCGAATCTCCGGCGGACGGATCTTTCCAGATGCCGGAGATTTCCCGGTCTCCAAGGCGGACATGCATCCGCAGAGGCTTGGTGACGCCGATCCCGACCTCTTTCCAGTGAAGAATTTCGCCTTTCAGCAGAATGTCTTCGATCTTGGCCCTCTGCGCCAACTCTTCAGGCGTAAACTGGGGAATGACGGAGGCCGGGATTGCGCTCAGAAAAAACACCACGATGCCGGAAACAATGAATCGTTTGATCATTTGATGCCCCTTATCCATTCGACAATATAAAACCGCATATCCCGGATGTCAACCACTCTGTCTTGTCTTGACATCATCCGGTGTGCCGAATACGATGAGGGATCGCCGGGGATTCCCGCGACCTGCTGCCGGGAACCCATCGCATGAGGAGGCCGGAATGAACCTGAGCGCCCTGGATATTCTTGTTTTTATCGCCTTCTTTGCCGTCGTCCTCGGTGTCAGCATGTTCAAGAGCCGCCGCGAGGAAACGGGGGAGGATTTCTTCCTGGCCGGCCGGGGGCTTGTCTGGCCCATGATCGGCCTGTCCCTGATTGCGGCCAACATTTCCACCGAGCATTTTGTCGGCATGGCCGGACAGGGTGCGGGCATCGCCGGGATGGCCATCGCCAGCTATGAATGGATGGCGGCCATCACCCTTGTCGTCGTGGCTTTTTTCTTCCTGCCGAAGTTCCTCAGAAGCGGCATCTTCACCATCCCCGAATACCTGGAGTACCGGTATAATGCCGCCGCCCGGGCCATCATGGCGTTTTTTACGATGGCCATCTATGTCGGGGTCACGATCGCCGCCGTGATCTATTCGGGAGGGCTGACGCTTCAAACGCTGTTCGGCAACATCGAGAATCCCGGCCACCTCCTTTACGGTGTCCTGACCATCGGGATCATTGCCGGCCTCTACACGATCTGGGGCGGTCTCAAGGCGGTCGCCTGGGCCGATCTCTTCCAGGGTTCGGCTCTCATCATCGGCGGCGTCATAACCATGATTCTGGGTTTTAAGGTCATCGGCGTCGGGGAGTTTTTCAGCCACAATGCCGACAAGTTGCACATGATTCTGCCCCGGGATCATCCGGTGCTTCCCTGGACGGCGCTTGTGATCGGCCTCTGGATTCCGAATTTCTATTATTGGGGTCTCAACCAATACATCACGCAGAGGACCCTGGCCGCGAAATCCCTGCGCCAGGGACAGTTGGGCATCATTTTCGCCGCGCTGCTCAAGCTCATCATCCCCTTCATCATCATCTTCCCGGGCATCATGGCTTTCCAGCTTTACGGGGACCGGATGACCGGCTCGGGAGGAACGGACGCCGCTTATCCTCTCCTCATCCGGAACCTGGTCGGTCCCGGCGCGCGGGCCTTCATCTTCGCCGCGATCAGCGGCGCCGTGATCAGCTCGCTGGCCTCCATGCTGAACTCCGCCTCCACGATCTTCACGATGGATCTTTTCAAGCGCCATCTCAAGAAGGACGCGACCCAGAAAACCCTCATCCGGACGGGGCGGATTTCGACATTCGTTTTCGTTTTGATCGGATGCGCCATCGCGCCCCAGCTCGGGAATCCTGCTTTGAAGGGCATCTTCACGTACATTCAGGAATTCCAGGGCTATATTTCTCCGGGTATTCTGGCGGTCTTTGTCTTCGGAATGATTTCAAAACGGGCGCCGGCCGCCGCCGGAGTCACGGGCCTGCTTCTCAGCGTGCCGATCTACGGCTTTCTTCAGTGGCAGTTCAAGAGCGTGGCTTTTCTCAACCGGATGGCCCTGACTTTCGTCGTCATCCTTGGCGTCATGGCCGTGATGACTCTCATCCGCCCGCTCAAGACTCCCAAGGTCATGCCCGTACGGCAGAATTTCGACATGAAGCCGACCCGCTCCGTCTTCTGGCTCGGGATCTTCGTCGTGGCGGCGACGATCGCCCTCTATATCATCTTTTGGTAGGGTTGCGGCGCTTTTCCAAATAGCGCTGGTGATACTCTTCCGCCCGGTAGAAGTCCTGGGCCGGCACAACCTGAGTGGCCACGGGCTTTCGCCAACGCCCGGAGGCGTTGAGTTCGGCGATCTTCTTCAGGGCGGCCGCCTTCTGGAATTCATCGTGGAAAAAGACGGCCGACCTGTACTGGGATCCGACATCCGGACCCTGGCGGTCGACCTGGGTCGGGTCGTGGAGGCTGAAGAACAGGTCGAGGAGTTCCTCGTAGGTCGTTCGGGCCGGATCGAAGACGACCTCCACGGCTTCGGCATGGCCGGTCCTGTCCGAGCAGACCTGGGCATAATTGGGATTCGGGACATGCCCGCCGGAATATCCGACTGCGGTGTCGACGACTCCCGGATGACGCCGGATCTTGTCCTCGACGCCCCAGAAACATCCGGCGGCGAACGTCGCTTTTTTGGGACCGGGTTCGGCTTTTGCGCATGTCACGGCCGCTTTATCCGGCGGCCTGGATCCCGGCCCGTTTCCGCCCGCGGCCGTGTCCGCATCCCCGGACTGAAATTCAAGAGCTTCTGAATTGATGCAATAGCGCAGATGCGTCGGTCCCGGCCCGTCGTTGAAGACATGGCCCAAGTGGGCGTCGCAGACGGCACACAGGACTTCGGTTCTGTCCATCAGGAGAGACCGGTCCCGACGGTGGGCGATATGTTCGGTCCGGATCGGCGCCGTAAAACTGGGCCAACCCGAACCGCTGTTGTATTTGGTTTCGGAGGAAAACAGCGGCGTGCCGCAGCCCGGGCAAACGTAAAGGCCTTTTTCGTAGTGGTCGTTATGTTTTCCCGTAAAGGCCCGTTCCGTGCCCTTCTTGCGCATCACGCGGAACTGTTCCGGGGTCAGAATCTTTTTCCATTCGTCCTCGGATTTTATGACTTTGTCCATCACTTGGGGATCTCCTTCCGGAAGGGACGTGGTGTTTTTGAGATCGGCATGGATGAGGCTGTTCATGCCCCTCCAGCCGGCCAGGCTGAGCAGAACGGCGGCGGCGACGGCCGCGATATGGATACGGCGGATCATCGGTCCTCCTGTTGTTTATAAATCCTATATAAACAGTATACATTAGAGGCAGGAAAAAGCAACCCGGGCGGTTTGCCGGCATCAGACTCCGACAACCGCTCTAGTCTTGGGACTTCTCGGCCTTGGGATCCTCCGGCTTCGGTTTTCCGTCCTTGAGAATCAGATCTCCGGCTCTTTTCTTCAGGTGGTCCTTAAGATCGAGGTGAGACACGCCTTCGCGGAGCCAATCGGGCGCTTCGCCGCCGAGGAGATGGTGGTCGAAAAATTCCCGCATGCGGACGCCGTAGTCTTTCCGGTTGGGCGGTTTCCGGAGGCCGTGGTTTTCCCCGCTGTACTGGAGCATGACGACGGGCTTTTTCAGCCGCCGGAGGGTATTGAAGTATTCGATGCCCTGGTTCCAGTCGACCGCCCCGTCCTTGTCGTTGTGAAGGAGGAGCAGCGGGGTGACCACCTTTTCGGCGAAGTAGACGGGTGAATTGCGGGCATAGGCTTCAAGATTCTCCCAATAGCCGCCGGTGAATCGGCCCTGGCTGCTTTCGAAGATCGGCTGGTTGGCCGATCCCGTATTCCAGTAGATCGAGCTGTACATGGAAATCATATTGGTGAGGGGCGCTCCGGCCGCGGCCGCGGCGAAAGCGTCGGTCTGGGTGATCAGAAACGATGTCTGGTAGCCGCCCCAGGAATGGCCTTGAAGACCGACCCGCGTCTTGTCCACGACGCCCGTCGCGACGGCCGCGTCGAGGGCCGGCAGAACACACCATACGGCCGACATTCCCGGATCATTGATGGTGTAGACGATGTCGGGCATCAGAACGGCGTAGCCCCGGCTTGTGTAGGCCGCGGCGTTAAAGCCATAGGGACTCGGCATCAGATAGCGATTGAGGGATTGAGAGAGTTTTTCGTAGATGTAGACCAGGGTCGGATAGCGTTTGCCCTCCTCATAGCCGGCGGGCAGGAAGAGCGCCGCCTGAAGCCGGGCCCCTTTGGCGCTTGTGTAGTCGACGAGCCTGGCCCCCGAGGACCATAGGAAATCCGATTGTTGCGAATTGGCCTCCGTGAGCCGCCGGCCGTTTTTCAGCATGGCGCCGGCGGCATAATAATCGGGAAACGTTCCGGAAGTCTCCCGGGTGTAGAGATAGACGTCCGCTTTTCGGGCTTTCTGGAGACGGCTGAAGACGGCGTCGTCCCAGAGAAGCCGGGCTGCTCCAGGACGTCCCATTTCGATCCGGGCGATCCCGGTTTTTTTCGTCCATTCTCCGTAAACCGAGAAATACTGGGGAACGGCCGGATCGATGCCCTTTTCTTCGGGATCCAGCCGGATGCGGCTCTGGTACCGGATTTGTCCGGCGCGGCCGTCCGCGGTCAGATTGACCGCGCGCCCTTTCCCGGCCGGAACGTTCCAGACGTCCCATCCATCGGAGAGAAGAACGGAGAGGCCGTCTTTGGTCCAGCCGACGGGCGGTCGCGGCGGGTCGATGACGTTGTGGTCGTCCTCTTCGTTGACGAAGGAGACGGGAACCTCCGCGGTGATGTTCACCGAACGCCCTGATGGCATGTCATAGACATGGAAGTGGCGGTCCCTGAAGTAGAGAAGACGCGTTCCGTCGGGCGACGACCCGAAATACCAGCGGCAATTTTCGATCGCTTTTTTTCTTTCCCCGGTCGCCATATCGACGGCATAGACGTCCTGATGCCGCCGTCCGTCAAGATTGCCGTCAAGCTCATAGGGCGAGTTGTCGAGACCCACGGCCCACCGGTCCCGCGGCGCCGCCTCGATGCGCCGCAGATCATCGTCCGCCAGCCGGATGAATCGATTCTCTTTGGCCCGATAAACGGACAGGAAGCTGAACGCGGCGTCCCGCCTTTCCTCGACTTGTTGTTGGGATTGGAGGCGCCGGTCGAGCCAATGCCAGACGACCAGGCCGGGAATCTCCTCATCATCCAAAGCCGCGACCGGAGTTTCGGCTTTTTTCTCTTCGCTTGCAGGCGCCGTCCCGGCTTTTTTCTTTGCTTCGGCGATGCCGAAAACGAGCCCGTCCAGGCTTTCCGTCCAGCGCGGTGCGCGTTGGGAACTGATGGTCATGCCGGCGGGGAAGGCGGGATCGTCTTTCGGATCGTAGTGGATCTTCCGGATTTTATTGGTTCCGGCCTCGAAGCCCGAAAATCCCAGGACGGCCTGGAGCTTGTCCTCGAAGGCTTTGTCCTCGACGCCTTTCAGAAAAGCCAGCCCTTCACCCTTTTCAGACCAGGTCAGCCCTTTATAGAATGCCTTGCCGCTGTCCAGCGCGAAGAGCGCACCTGTCGTCATGTCGCGGATCTGGACGCCGTTTCCTTCGCCACCGAACGTGTCCACGACCAGGGCCAGCCTGCGCCCCTTGCGGTCGAAGGCGAATTCCGCGATGTTACCGAGCACAATGTCTTTTCCGGATCGCAGTTCACGAAGAACGAGATCGGAGCCGGTCCAGGCATCTTTTTCCTTTTCCTGACTCTCGGGAACATATTTATGGAGGGCCAGCCACCCCGGATTTTCCCCGGAGAAGGAAAAGCCGCGGATGGCCTGGAATTCTGTTTTTTCTCCGGAAGCCAATTCGACCAGGACGGCCCGGGTTTGGATACGCTTTCTTTCCTTTCTCAGTTTTTTGGCCTCCGACGTTGTCGGATGGGCGAGGAAACACAACCATGTTCCATCCTCGGAAAAGGCGATATCCCTTCCGGAAACGAAGGAGGGAGCATCGCCGGCGGGGAAACGCCATTCCCGGTCGTCCCGGATTCTCCGGGCGACGACCTCGGAATCGCCCTCAACCGGGCTCAGGCGATAAGCCAGCCAGGTGCCGTCCGGTGAAATCGTCGGCGCTCCGATCGATTTCCAGGCCAGAATGTCCTGAAGTTCCAGGGGGCGCGGGCGGCCCGGCGCCTCTTCGGTTTGTGTTCCTGCGGCGGTTGCGAAGAAGAAAGAGAAAATCAGAACCATGAAGACTGCGAAATTCCTCAAAGATTTCATGAGAGGCTCCTTTGCGGGATGGCGGTCGGGAATGACTTCATAACGACTTCGGAAACTTTAACAAAGCAGGGATCGCCTGTCAAAGACAGGCGCTATCAGGAGGGAACGGATTTCATGTATATTAAAAGTCATGAAACCGGAATTGTGAGGAAAAGAGGAAACGGGAGGCCGTATGAAAGGAAAAAATCTTATTTTGACGATGGCGGCCGCGACGGCCGGACTTGCTTTCTTTTTTCTGACCGTCTCCTGTGCGACTCTTCCCGGCCCGGGACCGTCCCCGCCGCCCGATATCGAGGAGCGGCTGACCGAAGCCGACGCCCTCCTGGAACGCGGGGCGTATGTCACCATCCGCGAGGCCGCCCGGATCTATGCCGAAGCCTATGCCTTTCCCGGCCTCCGAGGCCGTGCGGCCGCGCCGTTTTTCAAATCCCTTCTTCTCCTTTCGCTCCGTGAAGGAGAGATGGGGATGAAAGGCCTCCGGAATTTCGAGGCGGCGCGTCGGGTTTTTGAGGCCAACGCCTCCCTTGCCGGTTATCGGCCCTATCTCGAAATGGCCTGGCTTGTGCCGAAGAGTACGCGAGGCATCATCACCGAGATCGATATTGTGCCGGAATTCGAAACCGATTTCCAGGAGGTCCGGAAAAGAGTCTTGGTCATGGAGGAGGACCTCGCCGCCCGGTCGCTCGCGGACGAGTTCTTGGGCTATATTTTTACGGCCTGGAAATGCTCCCAGGGGATCTTTGCCGAACGGCGGATCGATCCGGCGGCCTATGTCGAGGCTTTTCCCGGGTCGATGCTCCTTCTCTATCGGAATGCCGTCTGCGGCGGAGAGGACCCCGAGGCTCTCAAGGGCCTTCTCACCCGGGAATCCGCCTTTTATGAAGCGCACTACCATCTCGGTCAGGAGGCTCTTCGCCGGGGTGCCGTTCTCGAGGCCGAATCCCATCTCCTCCGGGCCTTCGAGGGCATTCCCGAGTCGCCCCAGACACGAATCCTTCTGGCCGCTCTCTATTTTGCGACGGAAGAGATTGAGAAGAGCCTGGAGTTTTATGATCTGACGCTGGACATCGAGCCGGGCTATCGGGATGCGCTGCTCGGCAAAGCCGTCTGCCTGAGCGCCATGGGAAAACACGAGGAGGCGATCGCGGTCCTGGAGAAAAACCTGGAAATGGGATTCTACCTTGTCGGGGAGAGCCATTACTGGATCGCCCGGAACCTCTCGGCGCTCAAGGAACCGGAAAAAGCGGTCGGACACATTCAGGAATCCAAGGGCCGCCTGCCGACCAACACCGAAGTCTTCGGCCTCTCCGGCCGCCTGAATCTCGAGCTCGGGCATCTGGACAAGGCCGCGGCCGATTTTCTCGAGGCGCTCGAATACGGCCCCAGGAATACCGATGCGCTGTTCGGGCTGGCCAACATCCGGGCCCGGGAAAGCGCCTGGCTTGAATCGGCCGGATGGTTCGCCAAGGCCGCCGCGGCCACGGAAAGCGGCCTTCAGGCCGGCCGGGCCCGGCTCGGTGAAATCGAGAGCGCCCCTCTGGCTGAAAACCGGAAGTCCCGGATGCGGACAAAACAACAGGAAAAAATACGCAAGCTCGACGAGGCGCTGGCCGGTGCTTGGTACGGAGCCGCGGCGGGCTATGCCAACGCCGGGAAAAAGGACGACGCCCTGTCCGCCGCCGAGAGGGCCGCCGCTCACCCCTCATATAAGGAAAGAGCCGAGGCTCTCGCCGCCAAACTCCGTTAAAGCGTATCGACTTTGAAGTTTCCGCCGCCCTGGTGCTTGACGCTGTAGAGCAGGGCATCCGCGGCGAGGCGTTTCATGCATCTTAAAGAATATTCATTTTCCGGCCGATTTCAACATTTTTCTATGCCGAAGTCATGAATCGCAATCCGCGATGTCACAGGGAACCCTTTCGCGGCAGTTGATTTCCGGTCGCGGGATGCATACAATAGGCGAACCCGGAACACGCGCCTGTAGCTCAGTGGATAGAGCGACGGACTCCGGATCCGTAGGTCAGAGGTTCGAATCCTCTCAGGCGCGCCATCCGATTCCCTTCATTTGTCTGTTCTTTGCGGCTTTGATAAACTATCGACAGGAGGGCGGCATGAAAAAACTCAGTCCCTGGATCATTTTCGGCATTATTCTGATTGTGATTGCGATCATTGTTTTGATTATTTTTCTTTTGTTTTCGGAGGTCGAGACGGCCGAAGAGCCTGAAAACGGGCGGCCCGCCGCGCTTCACCCTGCGGAGCCCGACGGGAATCTTTTCATGTGGGCTTCGAAAAACGCGACAAACGCATCGTGGGGAACGGCGATGTTGATGCGGGCGTATCCCGCCGTCTGATCCTTCCGTGTTTCGGTGAAGGCGGCCAGAGAGATGGCGCCGATCCGGGACTCCAGAAGTTCCTCCGGGGTCCGGTTGATGATCGCGAAAATCCCCAGGCATTTTGCCTCCCGGTAAAACTCCGCAGCCAGTAAACCGCGGGTTTCCAGAAAAGCGAGATTTTTTGCGGTGTGTTCCGCGGTCGCCGTCCGGTAGGTCTCGGCCGCGGCCCTCCCCTCAGGGCGGGCCAGGAAATGCTCGATGAAGGCCTGGGCGATGTTGTCGACACCGTTTGTGGGAAGGGCCAGGCGCAGGGAAAACTCGGACAGGAAGTCCGGGTCGGAGGCGTGAACGAAACCGACGCGCAGTCCGCTGAGGCCGAGAGACTTGCTGAAGCTTTCGACGATGACGACGTTTTCAAGCCGAGCCAGGGCCTCATAGAAACCGTCCGAGGGGTCGAGAAAAAGACGGCGGTAGGGGCAATCGACCAGAACGGCGGCCCCGGCCGCTCCCAGATTGGCCGCCGTATCGATGACCCGCCCCGCGGGCTGAAGAGAGCCGAGGGGATTGTCGGGATCGCAGATCACCACGGCGGAACCGGTGAATCGCTCCGGCCGGACGGTGAATTCGTCGAGAGAGGCATAATAATCCCAACTGCGGTTCCGTATTTGCAGGATCTTGCGGTATGTTCCCCAATGAAATTCCGGAAGAAAGACCTTGTCGACATCCAGGATTTGAAAGGCGATATCGAGTCCCATGGAACCCCCGGGGGTGACGATGATGCGCTCGGACCGGGTTTGCCCCGCGAAATAGGAGGCGTTGACGGCCGTCTTGAGATCTTCGCGGCCGGTCGAGGGCGGATAGGCTTGAAGTTGAGGGGCATTGAAAGGAATGAAAGGCAGGGCGGATTGAAGGTCGATGGGTCGAACGCCGGGGATGCCGCGTTCGAGACGCAGGAACTCCACATTCCGCTCCCGGCTCATCCGGGTGATTTTCTGAGACAGGGCTACAATGGCCGAGGGTGTCGCGCCGCTTTTCAAAATTTTCATGGCGGCATTGTATCATCGGATTCGGGGGCCGGACAATGGAAATCCAGGCCAATGCGTTGTGTTCTCCTCCGGCCATCGGCTATAATCGGAAAAACGAAGGACATGTCGTGAAAAGCCGAAAACGGGTGATCGTTTCCGCCGGGTTATTCCTGACGGTCTGTGCTATCGGTGTGGGCGGCTTCAAAATCCTCGGTGGGGAATCCTGGTCTCTTCTCGATGCCGCCTATATGACCGTAATCACGGTGGCCACAGTGGGATATGGGGAGGTCCACGATCTTACCGGAAATCCCGGAGCTCGCCTTTTCACTCTCATCTACATTATCCTGAGCTTGGGCACGATCGCCTTCGCCGTGACCTCCATCACGGCTTTCATCGTGGAAGGGGAGCTCAAGAGTCTCCTTGGGAGAAAACGCATGGACAAGGACATCGGCCGCATTTCCGGCCATATCATCGTCTGCGGTTCGGACGAAACCGCGGAAACCGTTATCCGGGAGCTCCGGGCCACGGGACGGGATTTCGTCGTTGTGGACGTCTCGGCGGAGCGGATGGAAAAGTTTATGGAATCCGGACGGTTCCTTCATATCGTCGGCGATCCCGCGGACGACGACGCGCTCCGTCAGGCAGGGATCGAGAGGGCACGGGGGATCATCCTCTCTCTGCCGACCGATGAGGCCAATCTCTTTGCGGCCGTCTCCGCCCGAAGTCTCAATCCCCGGCTTCGCATCATCGCCAAGGGCATCGATGTCCGATCGCACGATAAGATCAGGAAAGCCGGCGCGGATTATGTCGTTTCCCCGGACTATATCGGCGGCATGCGGATGGTCTCCCAGATGGTCCGGCCCGCCGTTGTCTCTTTCCTGGACAAGATGCTTTACGGAAAAGACCAGGTCCTTCGCGTCGAGGAATCGGTGATCCCCGAGGATTCGCCGCTTGCGGGCCGCACACTGGCCGACTCGGGCCTCAAGGCGGTTCCCGGGGCCCTTCTCGTTTCCATGCGGAAGGCGGACACGGAAGAATTCCGTTTCCAGCCGCCGGACGACACGAGTCTCAGTCCCGGAGATGTTCTCGTTTTCATCGCCACCGCCGAAGGATTGTCGGCGGTCAGGAAGACGGCCGGATCAGGCTGAGGGATCCGAGAGCCGGCCTCGCGGTTATCAATTGACTCTCCGGATTTTTTGTTCATAATATTGAGGAAGATCATGAACAAGACAATGAAAACCGGGATCGCCGCCTTTGTTGCGCTTCTATTGACGGCGTCCTGTTCCGTGGAAAAACTGGCCTTGAAAAAAGTCGCCGGAATGATGACGTCGCCGGGATCGGGGGGCGTGTTCACACAGGACAATGATCCCGAACTCGTCGGAGACGCCCTGCCCTTCGCCATCAAGCTCTATGAAACGCTCCTGACCTCGCTTCCCGATCATGAAGGGCTGCGTCTGGTGACGGGCAGTCTCTATATCACCTATGCCAACGCCTTCATCCAGACCCCCGCGGACATGACGCCGAAGCGCGATCTGGAAACCCGGGAGTTCCTGTTCCGGCGGGCCAAGAATCTTTACCTGCGCGGCCGCGACATCCTTCTCGTTCATCTTGAAAAAAAGAACCCCGCACTCCTGGATCAGCTCAAGAACCGCCGATACCGTGACGCGCTGGCCGTGTTCGGACGGCAGGACGCCGGATTTCTGTACTGGACGGCGCTCGGCTGGGTCGGCGCCTTCGGCTCCGACCCCTTCGACATGAAATTCGGCCTGACGCTTCCACAGGCCGCCTCGCTGATGGAAAGAGTGCACCAGGTCGATCCCGGTTACGACCCGGCGGCCGTGGAGCTTTTCTACATTTATTACTACGGCTCTCTTCCAGAATATATGGGGGGAGATCTGCAGAAGGCTCGCGAGCATTTCGAACGGGCCAAGACCGTGTCGGGAGAGACCAACACCTCGCATCTCGTGGCCCTGGCCGTGACCGTCTGTGTCAAGGAGCAGAACGCCGCGGAGTTCAGGGATCTTCTCTCCCAGGTCCTGAAATTCGATGCCGACCGGCTTCCGGATAACCGCCTTGTCAATGTCCTCAACCGCCGAAAGGCCAAATGGCTGCTTGATAACATCGACGATTATTTCATCGAGCTTGACGGGAATTCCGACCCGGCCGGACAGGAAGATATTCAATGAAAAAATTCATGATTCTCTGCACGGCCGCAATTCTTCTGATTGCGGCCGCGGCCGACCTTCGGGCGGCCGTCGTCATCAAGATCGGATCCGTCGCCCCGGCCCGATCGCCCTGGGACCGGGCGCTTCAGGAAGTTGCCCGCGAGTGGGAAAAGATCTCCGGCGGGCAGGTTCAGGTCAAAATCTACCCCGGGGGAATCGCCGGAACGGAAATGGACATGATCCGCAAAATCCGCCTGGGCGCGCTCCAGGGCGGGGTCTTCACCAACATGGGCATCACCAAGATCGAACGATCCGTCCTGGTTCTCAACCTCCCCTTTATATTCGATTCCCAGGAGGAATTCGAATTCGTCTTCGATCGCATGAAATCGGTCTTTGAGAAAGAGATCGAGGACAAGGGATTCAAGGTCATTTTGTGGACACTGGCCGGATGGGTTCACTTTTTCGCCAAGGACCCGGTCATCTACCCGGACGATCTGAAAAAATTTAAAGTGAGCGTCACTCAGGGCGACCCGGAACTGGAGCAGATTTGGAAAAAGTCCGGATTCCAGGTTGTCCCGGGCGATATCAAGGATTTTATGGTGCAGCTCCAGAGCGGGGCGGTGGGCGCCGCCTATTTGCCGGCGCTTATCGCGGGATCAGGGCAGTATTTCGCCCTTATCCCGCATATGCTGTCGATGACCTTGGCGCCTCTTGTCGGCGGCATGTTCCTCAGCGATCGGGCCTGGGAAAGCATTCCCCGCGAGTTCCGGCAGCCGATGATGGATGCCGTCGAAAGAATATCCCGGGATCTCTACAAACAGACCATGAACCTCGAAAAGGAAGCCCTGGCCACCATGAAGGAACATGGACTGGTCGTCCATGACCCGCCGGACGACGCCATGGTCAAGTGGCGGGAGGTGTCCGCCCAGGGCGTCGAGGATCTCATCGGCCGGGCTTTCCCCAAGCCGGTCTACGATGCGATGATCGGGCATATCCGGGAATACCGAAAAAACCGTGGCCGGTAAAATCATCCGCGCCGGCCGTCTCTTCGAAGATGTTCTTGTCGCTCTCTGTCTTGTTTTGCTGGCCGTCCTGTTGATCGGCGAAGTCGTCGCCCGCAAGTTTTTCAACACGGGCCTGCCTCATTCGACCGCCTATATCCAGCACCTCGTTTTGGCCGCGACCTTTATCGCCGCCGCCGTCACGTCGCGGGAGAAAAGGCACCTGTCACTGGCCATTGACTGGAAGCTTCCAAAATCCGTCCAATCGGTCCTGGATATTACAGCGGCCGTTCTCTCGGCCGCCCTGGCCGCGGCGTTCGCCTTCACCGCCTGGTCCTTCGCCGGCATGGCCTTCGGTCCGGGGGAAAAAATCGGATTCATCCCCAAGCGCCTCATGGCCCTGGTCATGGTCGCGGGATTCCTTCTGATGAGTCTCCGTTTCGTCACCGGACTCGAGTCAAAAAAACGTCGGTTTTGGGTTGCGGCCGTCGCCGTGCCGCTGGGAATCCTCTTTGCCTTCGGGCCTTTCTCCCAGGTCCTGGGCTCCGCCCGCGAAACCTGGCTGGGCCCCCTGGCCTCGATCCAGGAAATCCTCCAGCCGATTCTGGCTTCCCTGACAACTCCCCTGATTGTTCTTCTCGTCGTCATGGCCTTTTTCGGCGTCCCGATTTTTATTGTCCTCGGCGGCATCGGGTTTTTTCTGTTTGTCCATGCCGGACAACCTCTGGAAATCATTCCCAATCAGGCTTACACCGTGCTGACCGGTCATGCCATCCCGGCGATTCCCCTGTTCGCCGTGGTGGGCTTCCTTCTTTCGGAAAGCAAGGCCGGGGAGAGAATGGTCCGGTTCTTTCAGTCCCTTTTCGGCTGGATTCCCGGCGGACTGACCATTATGGCCGTTCTGGTCTGCGCCTTCTTCACGACATTCACGGGATCGTCGGGTGTGACGATCCTGGCCCTGGGCGGGCTTCTCTCCTTCATTCTGATCGATGCCGGCTATCCCAAGAGATTCGCCGTCGGACTTCTCACGGCCTCGGGCAGCATCGGACTCCTGTTTCCCCCGAGCCTGCCCGTGATCATCTACGGCGTGACCGCGCAGACCAGCATCAAGGACATGTTTGTCGGAGGGATCATCCCCGGCTTGATTCTGGTGTTGTCCGTGGCCGGAATCGGGATCGTGTATTCCATCAAGAAGAAAATTCCGCGGCCGCCGTTCCAGCCGGGCCAAGCGATTGTTTCCCTCGGACAGTCGGCCTGGGAGCTCATCCTTCCGGTCGGCGTTTTCGGACTCTATTTCGGCGGGATCACCAACCTTCAGGAGAGCGCCGCCCTGGCCGTTCTCTATACCGCCTTCGTGGAGATTGTCATCAAGCAGGATCTGAGCTTGAAAGATCTCCGGCGGGTGGCGGCCAAATGTGTCCCCATCATCGGAGGCGTTCTGATTATCCTGGCCCTGGCCAACGGGCTCTCCTATTACATCATCGATGCCCAAATTCCGACCCGGCTCAGCGCCTGGGTCGAATCCTCGATGCTGTCCAAATACGCTTTTCTTCTGCTCCTCAATCTGGCCCTGCTGCTGGTCGGGTGTTTTATGGATATCTATTCCGCGATTCTCGTGGTCGTGCCCCTGATCATCCCCCTGGGTCAGGTTTTCGGAATCGACCCCGTGCATCTCGGCGTCATTTTCCTGGCCAACCTGGAACTCGGTTATCTCACCCCCCCCGTCGGCATGAACCTGTTCCTGGCCTCCTACCGATTCAACGAACCCATGCCGCGCGTCTACCGCGACGTCCTGCTCTTCATGGCCGTCCGGATCCTGGCGGTTCTCCTCATCACCTATGTTCCGTTTCTGACCCGGGCCCTTTTGTGATCGAGGGAGACCGATCAGAGATCGAGCCGTGGATTGAAAATGCCGGTGATTCTTGAACCGAACGTGTACGACAGTCCGATGTTCGCGCTGAACTGATACGAGGTCGCCCTGCGGCGTTGTTCCAGAAGAATTTCTTCAAGCGACAGATCGGTTTTCGGGATGGCCGCAAGATCGTTGATGAGATTGAATCGGGAACTGAGGCTGAGCGACAATCCGGCCACGATCCGGAGATTCAAATTGGCGGACAACTCCGTTCTGTTGGATCGGATGTCATGGAAGTGGTGAAATCCGACCAGACTGGCCCGGACATCGCCCCAAGGCTGCCTGAAAGCGGCTGAAGCCACAAGCGCCTGTCCGAAAAGGACCTCCCGGGTCTTGTCGAAGATCGTTTCTTCCACATAGTCGTAATATCCCGCTCCGATTCTCCAGGCCAGCGTTATCGAACGCCGGGTGGCTTGATCGTAGGGAAAAAGGCTGTATTCAAGGGCGGGGGAAAGGACGGCGCTGAAGTTCATATTGTCGAACGTGCTGATGAAAATATCTCCGAAAACACCGGCCGCCCAGTGGTCGCTGAGACTGATAATGTGATAACTGTCGAACCCTCCCCGGACGGTTGTCGACGTGATGGTGCCGTCGTCGGTCACATAATTTCTTTCATTGTAATTGCCGTAAGGGCGCAGCCGCGTTCGGGACTCCCGGGTGATCCTGTCGGCGAACAGGCCATACCGGATATGGAGCGAGTTTCGGGTCTCCTCCCTGCTGAAGTTGCCTCCGCCGTAGATCTCGAAGACCCAGGCGTTCCACGGGTCCTTCAAGGGCTCCTCTTCGTCGGCAGGCCCAACGAGAACCGCGTCATAGGTGACCCGCATCCTGCGGGCCGCGCCTGTTTCGGCCAGATAGGGGGTGAGCCCCATTTTGATCATCTCCGTGTATTCGCGGCGAGTCATATCGGAGGAGTTCGAGGCGGGGGCCCAGCAATTCAGTTCGTAGTTTTTATCCTTGAAGTTCCCATAGCCGATAAACGAGATGCAGTACGTCTCCCCGGTTGCGCCGACCCGATGGCGTGAGATGATGATATGGACGTCGGCCAGCTCCTTGTCCCGGACGTAATCCACGACGGGAATTTCCTGCCGGATGAAATCCGCATCGATGGATCTCTCGACGTCGAGAAACACATTCAACCTTTTGGTGTTGTTGATCGTCTGATTTTGGGCCGATATCGCGTTTCCGGCGAAACCGACGACCACGGCAAAAAGAATCGCAGCTTTTAACTTCATGATCTCCGTCCTTTAAACCATCATTATAGCAAACCCGTCACCGTTTCGGGGAAAAACCGAGCGTTTGACATCGGAGTGCGACTTGTCTAAACTAAGGGGGATTTTTCGGCCCGTTAGCTCAACTGGTAGAGCAGCAGACTCTTAATCTGCGGGTTGTAGGTTCGAGTCCTACACGGGTCATTCCCCTCATTTCCCCGTTAAGGTTTCCGAGTTCGAGCCGGGTTTTCCGTTCTATCCCGAATAGTAAATGCCGGCGCCGGGTCCGAGGGGAAGGTTGAGCACGACCCAGAGGATCAGCAAGATCGACCACAGGATGGTAAAGACGATGGAGTACGGCAGCATGGTTGAGATCAGGGTGCCGATGCCGGCTTTCTTGTCGTATTTGGCGAAATAGACGATGATCAGCGCAAAGAAACTCATCATGGGCGAAATGATATTGGTCACGCTGTCGCCGATGCGATAAACCGCCTGGGAAAGCTCCGGCGAATATCCCAAAAGCATGAACATGGGAATGAAGATCGGCCCGAGGATGGCCCACTTGGCCGAAGCGCTGCCCATGAACATGTTGATAAAGCCCGACAACACAATGAACATGAGGAGAAGCGGAATCAGGCCCAGGTTCATGTTCTGTATGCCCGCGGCCCCTTTGATGGCGATGATGAGTCCCAGGTTGCTCCATCGGAAATAGGCCACGAACTGGGCGGCGAAGAAAACAAGCACCATGAAGGGGGCCAGAGTTTTGAAGCTGTCGACCATGCCCTTGACCACGTCGGCGTCGGATTTGAACTTGCCCGTGATGAATCCGTAGATGACGCCCATGGATCCGGCGAAGAAAAAGAGAAAGGCGATGAAACCCTTGAGAATCGGCGAGCGCAACAGCGAGTTGTCCGGACCGCGCAGGAAACCTTCGGAAGGGATGAGTCCGATCAAAAGCAAAATCAGCCAAAGGCCGATCACCGCCAGCACCCATCTGAGCGCCTTTCTCTCTTTTGATGAAGGAGGTTCGAGCGCCTCGGCCTTCACATCGCCCTGATACCCGCCCAACCGCGGCTCAATGATTTTTTCCGTGACCCATGTTCCGGAAACGGCGATGATGAACGTGGAAGCCGCCATGAAGAAATAATTGGCGGTCGGAAGAACATAATAGGCCTCGTCGAGAATTCTGGCCGCTTCGGTGGAAAGACCCGCCAGCAGGGGATCGATGGTGCCGATAAAAAGATTGGCGCTGAAGCCGCCCGAAACCCCGGCGAAAGCGGCCGCCATGCCTGCGATGGGATGGCGCCCCACCGAATGAAAAATGACGGCTCCCAGGGGAATGATCAGCACATAACCCAAGTCGGACGCGATGTTGGAAAGAATTCCGGAAAACACGATGACGAAAGTCAGAAGCCGGGCCGGGGCTTTGAGAACCATGAGCCGGATGGCCGCGCTGATCAGCCCGCTGCTTTCGGCGATGCCGATGCCCAGAAGCGCCACCATGACGATTCCCAGTGGCGCGAAGCCGGTGTAGTTGTCGACCATTTCAAGAATGATCCGATGAAGACCGTCCTTGGAAAGGAGGTTGACGATGTTCACCTCCGCGCCCGTTCCCGGGTGCACGGCCGTCCAGCCGAGACGGCTGCCGAGCATGGAAAACACCAGGGCCGAAACGGCCAGGCCGGCGAAAAGACTGGCCGGGTGCGGCAGGGCATTGCCCGCACGTTCAACGAAGCCCAAAAATTTTCCGAATCCGCCTTTTTTTCCGGTCTTCTTTTTCGAAATGGTCTTCATGACATGGTGAGCGAAATCATAAGCGGAGGTGCGCGGGATGTCAATATCGCCCGGCCGGGTTTTTCCGAATCGAGGATATCTGTATAATGATGAACCGTGCACCCTCGAATCGTCTATGATCTCGCCGTGTCCCTCGATTGGGAATACGATTGGGATTTTGTCCGGCTCATCGAAGCGTCCGCCCGGGCCCACGGACTGACCACATATGTCGTTCACCCGGGAAATCTCGATGCCGCCCTGGCCGAATGGGATGCCGGAAAGATCGACTTCCGTGTGCTTTTCGACCGGGCGGCGGCCACGTCTCCCGAGTTCGTTCCGCTCCAGAACAGGATGTTGGGGTGCGGCCGCAAGGTCATCGATTCTCTGAACAGGCTTCGCTGGGCTTCGGACAAGGCGACCATGCACCTCGAATTCATCAGCCGGGGGGTCCGGACGCCTCACACGGTGATCCTTCCCGATCATCGTTCCGTCCCGGATATCGAGATCGACCCGGAGGACATGGAGCCGCTAAGAGCGCCGTTTTATATCAAGCCGGCCAATACGACCGGAGGGAGCATCGGCGTGATCCGCGGGGCGCGGACGCCTGATGATGTCCGTAAGGCCCGCCGGACCTATCCCAACGACAAGTACCTGATCCAGGAATGCATTGAGCCCGAGGAGCGGGACGGAAAGCGGTTTTGGTTTCGGGGCTACCACGTTCTGGGCAGATTTCTGGCCGCCTGGTGGAATGACGTCACGTTGCTCTATGCGGAACTGACTCCGGAGGATATCGAGACCTACGACCTCATGCCGCTCTTTGCCGTAGTTCAAAAAATCGCCGGAATCTGCCGTGTCGGTTTTTTCTCGACGGAGATCGCCCGGGACCTCGAGGGCCGCTATGTCGTCGTGGACTATGTCAACGAATCCTGCGATATGAGACTTCAGTCCGTTCACCCGGACGGCGTACCGGATGCCGTGGTCCGAGCCGTGGCCGGCCGCATCGCGGAACATGTTCGGGACATGGAACGGGAAAGGAGACGGTCGTGAAAATGCGCGGATTTCTGGCCCTGCTGGTCCTGGGTGTTGTTGTTGTCTATTTCATCTGGTTTGCCAAAACGGGGACTGAAAGCGGCATCGAGGCCGAGATCGGAGCCTTCGACAGGTCCCGCGAAGATTTGACGCGGGCCAACCTGTCGGCTCTTGCCCAACAGATTGCGGCCTATGCGGCGTCGCAGGGCGATCTGCCACGCAACTTGGCCGCTTTCGAGCGCGGCATGCGTCCCGGATCCGGCCTTCTCGACGGCTGGGGAAAGCGGGTTCGGTACGAAAAAACCTCCGAGGACGGCTTTCGACTGATCTCGGCCGGTTTCGACGGCGTGTTTGGAACCGACGACGATATTGCATTGGATTATTAACTCCGGTTTTCCGGTTTGCTGGCGGCATTCCCGACGGGACATTGCATTTTTCCCGGATTTCTGATATTTTACCGGAAATCCGTAAATGACGACTCAAGGAGACATTGTTCTGTGGAGACCTTTGGAAATGTCGACAGCAAATTCCGATTTATCATCCTGGCTTCGAAACGGGCCAAACAGATTCTGAAAGGCGCCAAGCCCAAGATCGAATTGAAATCCCGGAATGCCGTCCGGATCGCCCAGGCCGAAATCATGGAAAACCTTGTGGAATATGAGATCCTTCCCCTGACCGCCGATGATTCCCGCGAGCCGGAAGACCGCGTTTTGGGTGAAGATGGAATTCCCGACGATATCGGCGACGGCGATGCCGACGACCACGTTGTCGCGGGGGCCGGAGACGACGACGTAGAGGATGAACATCCCGAGGAGGACCCGGCCGCCGATTCCGAGGACTCCGACGAAGACGACTAATCCCTGTCCGCCGCCCGAATCTTATTCCGATCGGCGGTCCAGACCAAGCAGACGGATATAATCGAGGGTGATGAAATCTTTTCGGGAGTAGCCCAAGGCTCGGGCGAAGCGGACGATCTCATGCCGCCGGCCCTCGAGTTCCAGGAAAATCCCCGCCGCGGTTTCGTCCAGACAGATTTTCAGGCGTCCCTTGCGGAAAGCCGTCCGATGTTTGGCGTAACGGATGACGGGGCGGAATCCCAGGGATTTCAGGATTTTTCTCATCTGCCCGCGATCGTGGAGGCCGGTTTCGTACTCTTCCCTCACTTTGAACGAGCGGGCCTTTTGAAGCGGTCCCTTGAATGTCATCCGGGTTTTTTTCCCGACCGTTCTCAACCTCAGGGCCGCGCCGGCCTCCTTGAGATGTCCCTCCGGAGAATCATAGAGGATGTTCTCTTCGAAAAGACGCTCCCTTTCCAGGACGGCCCCCGCGGCAAGAAGCTTCCCCCGGATCTGCCGGAGATCGGCGACGGCCAGCTTGACTTCGGTCTCAATCACGGCCGCATCTTATCATCGGCCCGAGGGTTTTTCAAACGGAAACAAGCGAAAAAAATTCTCCGTTGTGATTTCGGCCGTTTCGGCCGGCGTCAGGTTCTTGACCCCGGCCAGAACTTCAGCCGTCACGGCCGCAAAAACCGGCTCGTTTCTCCGGACCCGTTTGCGGAAAGGCGCCGGCGTCAGATAGGGGGCGTCCGTTTCGACCAGAAGGCGGTCGGCGGGGATTCGAGCGGCCGTCTCGCGCAAAGCCGAGGCGCCGGGAAAGGTCAGGATTCCGGAAAAAGAAATGAGGAAACCCCGGGCGATCATGTCCTCCGCGACGCCCGGATCCTCGGTAAAACAATGAAGAATCCCGCCGCGCGAAAAGCCTTCGGCTTCGACGGCTTCACGGAGCGCATCGCCCGAGTTGCGGCTGTGGATGACGGCGGGGAGACCGAGCCTTTGGGCCAGCGCCAACTGTCTGCGGAACACGGCGGTCTGGACTTCCGGAGGAGACAGGTTGTAGTGAAAATCCAGCCCGATTTCGCCGACGGCCCGGATCGCGCCGTTTTGGGCAAGATCTTCGATTTGCCGCTCATGGGCGTCTCGGAATGACGAGGCCTGATGGGGATGGACACCCGCCGCGGCGACAACGGCATGATTTCGGGCCATGCTCAAAACTTTCTCCAGGCTTTCCGGGTGAATCAGATCCGCAGGGCAGAGAATGGCCCGGAGACCGGCCTGAAAGGCCCGCCGGATGACGTCATCCCTGTCGGTATCGAATTCTTCCATGTCGAGGTGGGCGTGGGAATCCACCAGGCCGGATGCGTCGGGGATTTCCTCGGGATCGATCATGTGTTTCAACCTGTCATGCCCGTTCCGGGAGAAAAAAAAAGCCCGGAGGGCGGCCACCCTCCGGGCTTGGGCATATCTTTGTCGTCGTTCCCTCCCGTTATTGGGTGAGTTTCATTTTCAGAGTTCTCAACGGCACCGCGCCGTGGTTGAGAAGGGCCTTGAGGAAGTCCCGGGCTTCGAAATCGGCGCCCTTGACGGCTTTGTAATCCTTCTCAAGGTCGAGGATTTCCTGAAAACCGATATAGGCCAGAGCCGCATCTCCCGGGTTGAGGAGGATGTGATTCCACTTGTTTTCGGCTTCCGCTTCAGTCTGGAATCCCCGGCGGGTCATATAAGTGACGACCTGCTCCTTGGTCATTTCGCCCTGATGGATATTGAGTTCCATCTGGAAGTCGATGACGTTCTTGAGCATGAGCTTGAGCTGGTTCAGGCGGACCCGCAGATCGAAATCCTTATACCCGTTGGTCACGAGCATTTCTTCGATGTACACGGGCCAGCCCCTTAGAAGGGCCTGATTGGGGGCGGCTTTGCGAACGAGAGAGCCGGTCTTGAAGTTGACAATGGCGGGAACGAACATTCCGGGGAAGACTCTCTGCACGGTGAAGAAATCGATGAAGAAATCGTTATATTCCCGGAGGAAGGCTTCGGCCTTTTCGGCGCTCCAGCCTTCCGGAATGGGAGCAATCTGGAACGTGGAGGAACCGGCGGCCTGGAAAGGCCCGGGAAGGATCAACCGATTCATGGCGATGCCCCGGAAATAGGCCGGCATGGTCTCGATGGCCAGCGTGTCGGCCGGAAGCTCGACGAGATTCTTTTCCGTAAGGAACTGCCGGACGCCGTCGGCCGCCTTTTGGATTGCGGCGATGAATCCGTCCCGGGGGGCGTGTTCGGTCTGGATCTTGTTGAACACATTCTGGATGATGTAGTCCCTCATTTCCTCTTCAGGCTTCTGCAGCCGTTCGATGTCGATTTCGGGATACATGATCTTATGGAAAGAGATGGCCACAAGCAGCATTTCCCGGCGGATGTTGTTGAAGTCGGCGCGGGACCGGGCCACAAGTTCGTCCTGGGTCAGGTTGCCCTGGACCAGGAGACGCATCAGGCGGGTGTGGGCCTCCGCCCAGCGGAAATTTCCGGTCGAACGGGGGAGGACTTCGGTCTTGAGAAAGTTCAGGTAATCTTCGAGAGCCGCGACGGCCTTGGCCTGCTCCACGGTGAAGGCGGCGGAACCGGCGGCGCCTTGGGCCAGTGCGGGGGCTTCGTCCCGGAAGAAGGCGAGAATCGCAGGCATTTGCTCGATGGCGGTCTCGGTGTAGATCTGGGCCGGTGTTTTCAAATTGTCTTTGGCCCGCCGGACCAGATTCGGAATCTGTTTGCATCGTTCCGCGGCGCTCTTGACGCGGGCATCCAGGGGCGCGAAGTCTCCGGTCAAAACGCTGTGGACGCTGTTGATGAAAATCGCGTTGTAATACAGGGGGTTGTATTCCCAGGGCAGGAGGTTTTCGAAATCGATGTAAACCCTCTCGAGGGCTGTCACCATGATGTCATAATCGATCTGGCCTTCGGGAGAGAGCTTGGTCTTGTCGATCTTGGCCACGATTTCCTGATTGAAGCCGTCCAGCGCATCATGGAACCTGTCGACCGCGCGGCTGCTGAAATCCTCGAGCGTATCATTGTACTTGTAGTAGCCGGCCAGGGTCCCGGACGTCGGGAAAAACTTGAAATAGGCATCAAAGTAGTTATCCAGGAATTTCTTGAACTTGCCGTCCTCGGCCGTCTGTTGGGCCGATAGCGTGTTCCAGCCGAAAGCGCATACGGCCAGCATCGTCAGAAAGATCATCATTTTCTTCATTGGCTCCTCCTGTCCAATATCGTCGATTTCCTGAAAAATCCTAGCATAGAACCGTTGTCCCGCGCAACCTCATCCTCATTTTGCCTACCAACGGATGAGGGCCGAGGCCCAGGTGAAGCCCGATCCGAAGGCCGTCAGGGCGACCAGATGGCCTTTCCGGATCCGGCCCGTCTCGATCGCTTCGTCGAGAGCAATGGGAATGGAGGCCGAGGTTGTGTTTCCGTAGCGGTCGATGTTGCGAATGACTTTTTCGACGGGGATCCCGAGATTCCGGGCGACCATTTGCGAAATCCGGTCATTGGCCTGATGGGGAATGAGAATGTCGACATCTTCCACGGTCAACCCATTGCGGTCGAGGGCGGCCCGAACCGCCTCGGGCATGCGCTGAGAGGCGTTCTTGAAAACGTTTTTACCGTCCATTTTTGGAAAAAATCTCTTTTCGTCGAAGAATTCGACCTGGAAGGTGGGGTTGTCCCGCGGGCTCGGTTTTTCCATCCAGAGATCCCGGACGAACCGGCCGTCCGAGTAGAGGTGCGTCGAAAGCAAAAGGGCGCCGTCTTCCGGCCCGCCCGGTTCGAGGATCACGGCGCCGGCGCCGTCGCCGAAGAGGACGGCCATGTCGCGGCCGTCGTCGGAATAATCCAGATTCGAGGACTGAACTTCGGAGGCCACGAGAAGGATTTTTTTGTAGGTTCCGGCCCGGATGTATTGATCGGCGGCCGACAGGGCGTAAATGAATCCGCTGCATTGGTTCCGGACGTCGAGCGCCCCGATCGAATCCAGTCCGAGTCCGGACTGGACCTGGACACCGATGCCGGGGAAATAGTGATCGGGAGAAAGCGTTGCGGCTACGATGAAATCGATCTCCCGGGGATCGACTTCCGCCGAGGCCATGGCCCGCCGCGCGGCTTCAACGGCCAGCTCCGAGGACCCCGTTCCTGGATCGGCATGGCGGCGTTCGACGATGCCGCTTCTCTGGCGGATCCATTCGTCCGAGGTGTCCATGCGTTTTTCGAGATCGGCGTTGGTGACGACCCGGGAAGGGACATAACGGCCGGTTCCGGTGATGACGGTGTGGAGACTCATGCCGGAAATTATATGAAAGAAAGAATAAAAAGGAAAGAAAAAAAGTGAGGTCGTCTTGACGGGCGGAATTTCCAGGGATATCCTTATCTTGAAATGAAGACGCTTCTCTCTCTTCCGTCGGCCCGTGCCTTGGCCGCTGTTTTTTTCGCTTTCGCCCTGTCGATCCCTCTCGGCGGCGATGATCTCCTGAAAGTGGAGGGATCCATCCGTCCCCGGCGGCTGGCTCCCGAACAGGAAGGCCGCGTCGTTTTGAAATTGAGCATCCCTCCGGATATCCTCATCATTCCCCAGCCCTACTTCATCATTGAATTCACCTCCGTTCCCGAAATCGCGTTTCCCAAGACATTTTTCACGGCCTCGGACCTCGAAATGGAAGTCAGGGAAGATGAGGACGTGCGCTACCTGGTCATTTCGGTGCCGATTGAAATCCCCTTCCGGGTTCTGCCCGCCGCCCGCAGGGGAAGCCATGTTCTTGAAGGGCGGATCCGTTACTTTGCGCTTTCGACGACCGAAGGCTGGTTTCTGAAAACGGCTTCGAAGTTTTCCATCCCGTTTGTCACCACCTCGCCTGCGCCGAGAAAAAAATAGAACGCGGCCCGCGTTAAAGGAGGTTGTTTTTCCGGTACCAGCGGAGGGTTTTCTCAAGACCGGCTTGCAGGCTCCAGGCGGTTCTGAAACCAAGAAGGCGCTCCGCCTTGGAAACGTCGGCGACCCACCCCGGTTGGCTCATGTCGCGGATCTTGCTGCGATTGAGTGCATCCCTGCGTCCGGTGATTCGGGAGAGCGCCTCGCTCAGTGCGGCGGCCAGGTGAACGCCGGCCCGGGGCAGTCGGAGATGACGGCAGGTCCGGCCCAGGATGCGGGAAGCCGTTTCTCCGATTTCATCCCAGGTCACCGGATCGGGAGACGCGATATTAAAGATCTCTCCGCTGGGGAGATCCGTTTGAAAGGCGAGATCAAGTGCGGTCACAAGATCGTCGACCAGACAGAGGCTGAGAAGCCTCGCCCGTCGGCCGTAGCAAGGAATGATCCCCCGGTTGACGATTCGGAAATATTTCAGGAAGTCCTCGTCCCGGGGGCCGTAAACGGCCCCGACGCGAAGAATGGCCAGAGGGAACATCGAGGCGTGGTCGAGGGCCACCTCTTCGGATTCGAGCTTGCTTTTTCCATAGGGGGAGACGGGCTTCGGCGGATCGCTTTCTTTCCGGGGCGATCCATCCGGCAACGACGGGCCTCCGGCGGCCAAGCTGCTCAAGAGGACGATCCGGGGACGGGCCGGGAGGCCGGCCAGGGCGGTGAACAGTCTTGCCGTTCCTTTTCGGTTTACGGTATAATAATCTTCTGTTTTCAAGGCTTTTGTCAGTCCGGCCAGGTGAAACACGCCGTCCAGATCCGGGGGAAGGGGCGGCGGATCGAGAATATCGCCCCGGTGAAAACAGATTCCCGGGATCTCTTGAAGGTGGGGGGCCTTTTTCGGATCCCGGACGAGCGCGTGGACTCTGACCCCGGGTTTCGCGGCCAGCGTTTCGACGAGATGGCCGCCGATGAATCCGGTCGCGCCCGTGATGAGGATGTTCACGGGCGGCATTTTATGTCAAGACATCACCGCGGTCAACGGACAGGGACGGCGCGAAGCCGGGTTGAACGATTCGTCCGGACCGCCGGAACCGCGAGGAGGACGCATGAACGGATTGAACGTCGGTTGGGTTTCCCGGCGGGCGTGGGCCTGGATTCTGCTTCTGGCCGGGTTGTCCGCCCCCGCGGCGGCCGTTGCCGAGATCATGCCTCTCTCGCAGATCCAGCCCGGGATGACGGGCAAGGGACGGACGGTTTTTCAGGGTGAACGCATCGAAGAATTCGATGTCGAAATCCTCGGCGTCATGAGAAATGTTCAGCCCCGGAAAAACATGATCATGGCCCGATTGAGCGGAAACGGCCTGGAAACGACCGGCGTCATCAGCGGCATGAGCGGCAGTCCCGTCTATATCGACGGCCGGATTGTGGGTGCGGTCGCCTACAGCTTTGCTTTTTCCAAAACTCCCCTGGCCGGTATCACCCCCATCGAGGAAATGATGGCCATGGACTCCGCAACATCCGGGGCTGCAAGTTCTGCGCCGGCCCGGTCGATGACGACAATTCCGTCCATGACCTTGGAAGACCTGGCCGCCGCCTACCTGTCCACGGCGCCTCCCCTTGCGCCGGTTCCGCCGGTCGAACCGGACGGACGCGGGATGGCGCCTCTTCACCTGCCGCTTGTCGTCAGCGGGTTTTCTCCGCAGGGTTTCGAGAAGGCCCGCGGCTTTTTCGCCGCCGCCGGATTTCACCCCTTGATGGGAGGCGGGGGACAAATCCCCGTTCCGTCGGCCAAGCTGCCTTCCGCGCCGGCTCTCAGACCGGGCGATGCCGTCGGCATCCAGCTCATCGGCGGTGATCTCGATGTCTCCGCTGTCGGAACGGTGACCCATGTCGACGGATCCCGCGTCCTGGCCTTCGGCCATCCGTTGTATAACCTCGGTCCCGTTGATTTGGCCATGACCCGGGCCGGCGTCCTGGCCGTGGTGCCCAGCCTTCAAACATCCTTCAAGCTGGCGACGAGCGGAGAGGTTCTCGGTTCCTTCTCTCAGGACAGCGCCGCGGGGGCCGTCGGAGAAATCGGGCGCATGCCCCGGCTCATTCCCGTCAACATCAGCCTGCAGAGGTCGCCGACGTCCCGCCGGGAATTCAAACTGAAAATGATCCGCGACAGAATTCTGACTCCGGCCCTGCTCAATATGGCCCTTTACTCCCTGCTGACGGGCGAAGAGCGGAACCACGGCGATCTGGCTCTGGAGTTCGACGGCGAAATCTTCCTTGACCGGGGAGGCAGCGTCAAGATCGAGGATCTCTTTTCAGGAAACTACAATGCTGCCGTGACCAACCTTTCGGGCCTTATGGCCGCGGTGGTCTATTTTCTTTCCAACAACGAGTTCCAGGATGTCGGCATTTTCCGGGTGGACATCAACATCCGCTCCACCCAGGAGGCGCGCTTTTGCCAGATCGAGAAGGTTCTTCTCGACAAGTATGAAGTCTCCCCGGGCGAGAGGATCGGCATCCAGGTGCATTACCGGGCGCACGGCCGGGAAAGCCGCGTCGAAGAGGTCCAGGTCCAGGCCCCCATTCTTCCGGCCGGTTCACAGTTCCATCTGATTGTCGGCGATTCCGCCGCGATGCAGAGTGTGGAACGCAGCCAGTACCGGACCCAGGAATTCGTCCCCCGCAGTCTGGATCAGCTCGTTCGCATCCTGAGCAACCTCCGGAAAAACAACCGCATTTATTTCAAGATCACGGCTGCCAAGCCCGGACTGTTTCTCAAAGGCGAGGAAATGCCCAACCTGCCGCCGACATTGAAGACGATGTTCGCATCGCCGCGCGCCGCGGCCTCGTCGGCGACCGATCTCAGCCGGTCCACTCTCAACGAGTACCAGCTCCCGGTCCCCTATGTGGTTCGTGGATCGGCCGTCATTCCCGTTCAAATCCGCCGTTAGGAGACCCACCATGAAAAGACGTCTTGTGATGGGATTGTCATGGGCGGCCCTGGCCTGCCTGACCCTTTTTGCCGTCACGCCCCGCTTTTGGGAATTCCGGTCCATGCCGGATTTCCTGAAAGGGAAATTCGACGGCGTCTCCGTTTCCCCTGAGGGGCGGATCGCGCTGGCGCCCCGGATCGAAAACTTGGCCGCGCCGGCCGAGGAATTTTACCTGTCCTTTCTGACAGCCGCGGACGGCGGCCTGTTTCTCGGAACGGGCCACGGCGGAAAAGTTTACCGAATCGGGAAGAACGGTGAGGCCGAGCTCTATTTCCAGACGGCCGAGATGAATGTCACGAGCCTGGCCCGCGACGGGAAAGGTGTGGTTTTCGCGGCCACGTCGCCCAACGGAAAAATCTACAAGATCACGGCGAAAGGCCAGGGGCAGGAATTTTTCAATCCCGGTGAAAAATACATCTGGGATCTGATGTTCAGGGAGTCCGGGTCTCTCCTGGCCGCGGTGGGGGAGAGGGGCGGAATCTATGAAATCACTCCCGAGGGACAGGGCAAGATCCTGATGAGGTCGGATGAAAACCATGTCCTGTGTCTTTTGAGCTCGGGCAAGGCCGGAGGGTTGCTGGCCGGGAGCGGGGGCGGCGGCGTTGTCTATCGGGTTGCGGCCGACGGACGAAGTTCGGTCGTCTACGAATCCCCCTTCGAGGAAATCCGCTCCCTGGCCGTCGACGGTCAGGGACGGATCTATGCGGCGGCCGCGGGAACGCGCTCGAAAATTCGAAAAGAGGATGCCCCGGCCATTTCTCCGCCGGTTCCGCCGGCTGTTTCAGGCGGCGCCGTTTCGGTGTCCATCAGCGTTTCCGCTTCTCCGGAAACTCCGTCCGGACCGCCCGCTCGGACCGGGGAAGGCGGCGCCGTCTTCCGCATCGCTCCGGACGGCGTGGCCCGAAGCCTTTGGAATTCCGAAGACGAGATGGTCTATTCCCTGATATTGAGAGAGGACGGAACCGTTCTCTTCGGAACGGGTCCCCAGGGCCGGATTTATGCTTTGGATGGGGACGGCCGGGCATCGCTCTGGCACCAGAAGTCCTCGGAACAGATCTATCTTCTGATTCCCGACGGACCGCGGACCTATATTCTGGCCAACAATCCCTGTTCTCTGGATCTTATGCATTCCGCCCAGGGCGCCGCCGGCGAATACATGGGATCGGTCCTGGATTCCGGCACGGTGTCCTCGTGGGGCCGGGTGGAATGGGATGCCGACGTGCCCTCGGGCACGACTCTCCAGGTCCAGACACGGAGCGGAAACACCCTTGAACCCAACGCGGCCTGGAGCGACTGGTCGCCTCCCTACCAGAAAAAAGATGAGCCGATTCTGAGCCCCCGGGGCCGCTATCTCCAGTATCGCGTCCTTTTCAAATCGACATCCGGAAATGTTTCCCCGGCGCTGAACAGGATCCGCCTGTTTTATCTCCAGACGAACATCGCTCCGGTGGTCCGAAGCCTGGAGATCCTTCCGCCGCACGAGGTGTTCATCAAGCTCGGCGATCAGGACGAGGTCATTCACGGCGTCGAGCCCCATTTGCCCGGACCTCCCGTCTCCGGGACGCCGTCCCGGGGTTTTGCCATGACCAAGAAAGCCGACCGGAAAGGTTTCCAAACGGTGGTCTGGACAGCCTCTGATGAAAACGACGATTCCCTGATTTATCGCCTGTTTATGAGAAAGGATGGGGAGACCGCCTGGAGAAAAATTCAGAACGCGTGGACGGAGAGCCTTTATACGTTCGATACCATGTCCTTTCCCGACGGCATCTACCATTTCAAGGTCGAAGCTTCGGACGCTCCCTCCAATCCCCCGGGAACCGAACTTGCCGGAGAACGCATCAGCCGGGCCTTCGTCATCGACAACACCGCGCCTGAGATCGTCAATTTCAAGGCCGCCCGAAATCGGGATGGTCTGGAGGTCTCCTTCGAAGCTCAGGACGCCTTCTCACATATT
This sequence comes from Acidobacteriota bacterium, assembly GCA_033549365.1. Classification (NCBI taxonomy): domain Bacteria; kingdom Pseudomonadati; phylum Acidobacteriota; species Acidobacteriota bacterium. The sequence continues at coordinate 64,323 of JAWSUF010000010.1, read as the reverse complement.
GAAGACGTGCGCTACCAGATCCGCCCGGACGCCTGGCGGGTGGTTTTTCCGGTCGACGGCATCTCCGATTCGCGCCGCGAGGCCTTCAAGTTCACCGTCAAGCTGCCGCCGGGCGCCGACAACATGATCGTCGTCAGGGTTCGGGATGCGGCCGGGAACGTCAGTGTCTTCCGGCAGGTTTTCTGAAGCCCTTCCTCTCCATTGACAGGCCGATCGCAGAATGATTACAAATAAGAACATGACCGTCGAAAGCCTGACCGTTTCCGCACCCGGACGCATCTGCCTGTTCGGGGAACATCAGGACTACCTCGGCCTGGCCGTCATTGCCGCCGCGATCGACCGGAGAATCGTCATCCGCGGAAGGCGGCGCGAAGACCTTGCGGCGTCTTTCGATCTTCCCGATACCGGCGAGACCGATGCCTTCTCTCTCGGGCGGGAGGTTCCCTATCTCAAAGACCGGGATTATTTGAGGAGCGCGGCCAATGTCCTTCGGCGTTCGGGCGCCGTGTCGCCCCGCGGTTGGGATCTCCATGTCCACGGGAGCATCCCCATCAATGCCGGAACATCGAGTTCCTCGGCGCTCGTCGTGGCCTGGGTCCGGTTTCTCCTGGAGGCCGCAAGCGATGCGAGGGCCGGTGATCCCGCAACCGTCGCCGAACTGGCCTATCTGTCCGAAGTGGCCGAATTCGGCGAACCCGGCGGCCGCATGGACCACTATGCGTCAGCCCTGGGCGGGGTTCTTCGGATGCATTTCGTTGAACCGATGACCATCGCCCCGCTCCCGACTCCTCCGGGGGAGTTTGTTCTGGGGAATTCGCTCGAAAAGAAAGATACGACGGGCATGCTGGCCCGAATCAAATCGGGAGTCCGGCGGGGTGAGACCGAGGTCGGAGGACACATCCCCGGCTTCTCTCTCCGTTCGGCGCTGACGGATGACGTCGAGGCGGTCATCTCCCGTCTGGATTCGGATGCCGCCCGTCTCTTAAAGGCCGCGCTGCTCAATCGGGATCTCACGGAAGACGGCACCCGTCTTTTTATGGAGGACACATTCGACGCCGTCCGCTTCGGCGCGCTCCTGACCCGCCAGCAGGATATCCTGAGGGACGGCCTCGGCATCTCCACGCCCCGGATCGACGGAATGATCGACGCGGCGCTGGCCTCGGGCGCCCTGGGTGCGAAAATCAACGGCTCGGGCGGCGGCGGCTGCATGTTCGCCTACGCGCCGGGACGGGCCGAGGTTGTAGCCGAGGCGGTCCGCCGTACGGGCGCGGAGGCCGTCGTCGTCCGTATCGACGAAGGAGTCCGGCGGGAACCGCCCGCCTCACGGATAATGCAGGAGGACGCATGATCAACGCGACGCAAATCCGCAAAGGCATGCTCATCATCATGGACAAAGAGCTCTACCGCGTCATGGAAGTCTCGCACATTACGCCCGGCCGCCTCAAGGCCAAGGTCCAGACCAAGCTTCGGAACATCCGGGACATGTCCCAGATGGAATACCGCTTCCGCTCGGAGGACCGGGTCGAACCGGCTTATCTCGAGGAAATCGAGATGGAGTTTCTCTACAAGGAGAACGACGGCTACATTTTCATGAATCTGGAGAACTACGAGCAGATCAAGCTCGACCGCGAGACGATCGGCGATGGCGTCAACTTCCTGACGCCCAATATCGTCATCAAGGTCGAGCGTTTCGAAGGCCGGCCCGTCGGCGTCAGCCTGCCCACCGCGGTCGAACTCGAGGTCGTCAACACCGAGCCAACGATCAAGGGCGCCACGCAGTCGGCCATGTACAAGCCGGCCGAGCTGGAGACGGGGATCACCATCCAGGTGCCGCCGTTCATCAAAACCGGCGACCGCATCCGCGTCGACACCCGCGACAACTCATACCTGGAACGGGCCAAAAAATAACCCGACCCATGAACGACGCAAGCGTATCGCCCGCGGCAGGCCGCATCGGAACGGACGAATCGGGCAAAGGCGATTATTTCGGACCGCTTGTCATCGCCGGGTTTTTTCTTCCGGAAGGCCAGGAGGCCGTTCTCGCCGAAATGGGGGTGCGGGATTCCAAAAGGATGACCGACAACCGCGTCCGCGAGACGGCCGCCGTGCTGCGGCGCGGATACCCGCACGCGGTCGTGGCCATCGGACCGGAGAAGTACAATCAACTTTATGCCAAGATGAAGAATCTGAACCGGCTTCTCGCCTGGGGTCACGCGCGGGTCATCGAGAACGTTCTGGAGCATGTTCCGGCCGGACGGGCCGTCACCGACCAGTTCGGCGACGCCTCGCTGGTCAGGAACGCACTCATGGCCAAGGGGCGGACGATCGAACTCGAGCAAAGGACCGGGGCGGAAGAGGATCCGGCCGTGGCCGCCGCCTCCATCCTGGCCCGGGACGAATTTCTCCGGCGTCTCCAGGCGCTGTCCGCCGAGGCCGGCATGGATCTGCCCAAGGGAGCATCGGCCGCCGTCGAGGAGGCCGCCGTGCGCCTTGTCCGCCTCCATGGTCCCGATTCCCTGGAGTGCTATGCCAAGACCCACTTCCGCACGACCCGGCGCGTGCTTGGGTTGAAATAGCGTGATCCCGTTACTTAAAGTTGCGCTTCTGATCGCCGTCTTCCTGGTTCTGCTCCGGAAAAAGGTCGATCTCGGCCTTGTCCTGGCCTTGAATACCGCGCTGACCGCTCTTCTTTTCGGCATGGACGTTTCCGGATTCGCCGTCTCTCTCTGGAGCGTCCTGTCCTCTCACGAGACGCTCGTCCTTGTCGCGATCGTTGCGCTGGTTCTTTACATCGGCGCCTACCTACAGAACGGCGGACATTTCCGGGTGATGCTCGACGCCCTGAAAAACCTGGTGCGTGAGCCCCGCTTGACCCTCGCCGCACCCTCGGCCTTCATGGGTCTTCTTCCGGTTCCGGCCGGGGCGATGATGGGCGCGCCCATCGTGGAGGAGGCGGCGAAGCGGTGGGGGCTTTCCCCGGCCTGGAAAACGTTTCTCAATTATTGGTTCCGCCACATCTGGGAGTACAGCTGGCCTCTCTATGTCAGCCTGCTCATGACCGCGACGATCACCCGGATTCCCATCAAGACCTTGAGCCTCGTCCAGTTCCCGTTCACGCTCCTTGCGGCCGGGACAGGCCTCGTCATCCTCTTCCGCGGCGTTCCTGCACTGTCTTCCGAGGAGAACGGGGGAAAACCCTGGCCTGAAATCCGTCGCATCCTGTTCAGTCTTTGGCCCGTCCTCCTCACGATCGTCCTGGTCTTCGTCTTCCGCCTGAGCATCGAGGCCGGTCTCGGTGCGTCTTCGCTTTTGGCGTTTGCCCTGTCTCGGGAATCGATGCGGGACCGGACCCGAACCCTGCTTCGAAGCCTGTCCCCCAGAATCATCCTCCTCGTTTTCGCCTTGATGGCGTTCAAAGGAGTTCTGGAATCTTCGGGCGCCCTGGAGGCCTTGGCCGGGACGCTGCGGCCCGGCGGTGTCTCGGCTTATGTTCTTCTCTTCGCCGCGCCTTTCAGTGTCGGGCTTTTGACCGGCATGAACCAGGCTTATGTCGCTATCGCCTTCCCGCTTCTTCTCCCGCTCTTCGGCGAAAGCCGCATGGATCTCGTTCCCGCGATTTTCGCCTTCGTCAGCGGCTTCGCGGGCATCCTTCTCTCTCCCGCGCACTTGTGTCTGGCCCTGACCGTCAACTATTTCCGGGCCGATTGGCGGGATGTCTACAGGCTGCTTGTTCCGGCCGTGGCCGTCGTCTTTTCCGCGGCGCTCATCCTGCTTGGTGTCTCATTCCTGTGATGGGCTCACCGAAGCGGCGGGGAATAACCCGCTTTTGCATCCTCGATGAAGCTTATGGCCGGCGACACTCCTGCCCGGCATGATTATCATCTAAAGCGCGACACTCGCCGCTTGAACCACGTGTCGATTTCGGATTTGAATGAGAAGACTCGGGAGCGGGCCGAATAGGGGTCAATACGCCTCACCTTTTTTGTCGCGCAAATTGGAAATAATAGGAAAAAAATGGAAATAACTTGTTTTTTCTATCCGGGTCTTGACGCCCGGACCTCTCGATCTTATCTTAAATTCGCATCAATCGGTGTGATAGGGGCATGATCGATCGATGAGGATTGTGAATCGGAAATGTCATCCCTCTTGGGGAGGAGGTCGGCAAAACTTAAAAAGGGAGGTGTTTCATGAAAAAACAGGTTTGTTCGTGCTTGCTCATGATTCTCATCGGTTTCGGGATCGTGATGAGCGTTTTGAATTTCAGCACAAAAGCCTATGCCGGTCAAAGTACTGTATATGGAACAACAACTAAGGGAGAATATCTTCTTCAGACTTCTTGGTGGCATCTGAACAACAGACACTTGGGAGGTGACTATTATTGCGTTGACGATGAGAGTAACTGTGCGATAGTTTTCGCTAACTGAACACTGAAAAGATCTCCTCCCCATGAGATCATCATTAAGAAAGAGATCATCACAATGAGAAAAATGTTTTTCATAGGTTTGCTTTTGATTTCGGTGAATCTCTGCTTTTCCTGGGAGGTTAAACTTATTAAAACCATTTCCATCGATGAGCAGGCCTTGTTTGTTGCGGGCTTTTTTGTGGTTATGGAAGACGGGAATCTTCTTTTTCCGGATATCAGAGATAAAAACAATCAAATCAAGGTGTTCAATGAAGAGGGCAAGCTAATCAAGGCTTGGGGAAAAATGGGACCCGGGCCTGACGAATTCGGCGGCCTGGGTTTTCTCGATTATCAAAGCCCTTACTTGGCTGTTGCGGATGCAGGCAAACATCGAATCCATGTGTTTGAAAATATCAAGAATGACGAGTTTATAAAGATAAGCGATTTTCTTACCTGGGAAATCAATGACCACATCAAGATTTACAAGAAAAATGTTTTAATCAATGGATACATCGTTTCACCGAAGGGGGAAGGGCATGTGCTGTTTATGAGAGATTTCGGCGGCAAGAAGACAAAATATATTCTGCCTCGTGAGAAGCGTTTTGGGGCCATGTCGGCGCGAGAATACGAAAGAACAAAAGAAGCGGTTTCAGGCATATCGTCCATAGCCTTTATTGATATTTATGAAGATACGGCTTTCTATGTCAGCGATGTGAGACTCGGGATCGCAAAGATCAACTTGAGGTCAAAGACAATCGACTTCATCGGAAAGGAGCCGAAGAATTTCCGAGCTTTGGCCATGAACAAGAAAACAAGAGAAATGTTGCTGAATCCTCAAGATGGAGTTGATATCATTGGGGATATTCTGACAAAGCATTCCTTTGTCAGCGGCATCTTTGCGGATAAGGATTTCGTGGGTGTCTTGTATGTCAACAGGGAGAAAAACATCGACGGTGTGCTCTATTTTGCGCCCCACATTCAGATCTACGACCATTCCGGAAACCTGTTGCATGAACAGCCGCTTCCTCAGTTTTATTCCGAGGAGAGGTTTACCCCATTGTATTATCAAAAGGACAAGCGCCGTCTTTATCTGTGCTCAATCATCCACGGGCTGGATGCAACAAAGTATGTCATTTATCAGTTTTCCATCGATCCATGAGAAAAAAGACTATTTCTTTCATGCTTCCCTGCGTGGGCTTGGAAGATGTTCAAGGACAAGACCGGGATGTGCGCCGCTTGAACCACGTGTCGATTTCGGACTTGAATGAGAAGACGCTGGAACGGCTATTGACAACCGGGCCTCTAGAATTTATCTTCTAACCATCCTGAAGGCAGCAATTATGAGTATGGGGTGACATGAGCGATTCTGGATCCCGGCGCACAGTTGGATCCATACACTGTCGTTCTGGACCGACAAAGGAATGTGCTTTACAGCGAGGATTGTACCGGGGAAAAAGATGTCGTTAAAGACATCGAGAAAATTCTTACAAGGAATGCTCCATGAGACCTCACAATCTCCTCATACCGTTTATTCTGGCCTTTCTGGTCTGTTCCGCATTCGGGAGCGAGTCGCTCCCCGAAAGAGAGATTCCCATTACCCTATTATTCGAGTTTGATAAGCGAAATCCGAAGCCTAATCAAAGCTTCACTTTTGCGGCGAGAAGATATTTGGATACAGATCACAAGCGTTGTGTATACGTCCTGGACAAAGAGAATCATCGCGTCCTCAAGTATACGGAAGATGGGACCTTCATAACCCAAATCGGGAGCATCGGGAAAAACGCCCCTGATCTCTATTATCCAACGGCCATCAGAATATCCGGAGACCATCTCTATATCGTCGACGGAGGGATATGGATAAAAAAGTATACGTTGGACGGGCAATTTGTTTCGCGAATCGAATCGCGCCGCCCGAGGGAAATCATAGATTGCCTCGACGTTGAACAAGGCCGGGTCTTCGTCAACCTTCGGAAAATCTCAGATGACTTCAACCGGCACAAATTGATAACGGTTTTTGATTCAAGCGGAAAAAAGGTCGCCGAGTTTGGAGATGTTCTGTCTTGCCTGAATATCTATGCTTTCCGCGTTTTCAATAGAACTAGCTTTTCTATCGTCGACGGGAATCTCATAGGAACATTTGTAAGTCCCCCCGTCATTTTTAGGCATACGACTTCAGGCAAAAAGATTTATCAAAAAGACCTGCGCGAATTGGGCCTCGATGTCATAAGGAGAATCACGGAAGAAGCGGTCTGCATGAATATCTATGACACTCCGGAACGCCAAATATCCCCGGAGGGACATATTCGCTCCGCCAATTATTGTCGGGGTTTTGATGTCGACGAAAAATCCGAGGCGTATTATGCGGTGGGGGGTGAGCTCGAAATACCGCCTGTTATTTACCGTTTCGACCGGCAGGGCATGCCCCGTGAGAGTATCAAGCTGAAGCTCGGCATAAATGATGTGGCGGCCGTGGGAATCTTCATCAATCGCGGGCTGAAGACACGGTATGGAGTCGGACATGTCTTGGAAGGAGATACGGCCTTCAAGCCGTTTTTCTTTAAATTTTAACTGGGAGGTTTTGTGATGTTAAAGAGGATTCTTTCCGGAGTCCTGGGGGCAAGTGTCTTGCTGTTGTTTGTTGTGCTTGTGCCAAATCATTCAGCTGGCTCAGAAGCTTGTTCAGAGACCATAACCTGCTCAAACGGTATCACCTACGGGTGCGTGGCTTGGGGACCTGAGCATACGTGCACTAAAGATGAAGATGCCGGCACCATTTCCTGTTCATGGGCAGGTGGGTCGATGACTATAGAATGCCCCCTAGCCGTTTAGCCGTTCATTGAAGAGAAGTAGTGAGCAGCCGAAAGGCCGCTCACTGCTTTTATCAAAATGAAGACAATCAAGCCCGCCTTCGCGGTTATGTTTCTTGTTTTAGGGGCATGGTCTTGCGTTTCGCAACAGGAAAACGATTGGAAGCCTCTCCACGGCACCGTGGATATTGAATTCACCGAAAACGATGTTGTCATCGATTACGAATGGGGACGAACCCATCTCCTGGCGCGGATCCTGGATCTTAAGATTGACCAAGACGAAAACATCTACCTGGCCGATGCCAAGAGAGCCGGCGTTATCAAGATATCGCCCTCGGGGACCTTGCTGGCGGAAATCGGCGGCCGGGGGCAAGGGCCGGGCGAATTCCGGGAACCGAGCCGCCTTTTTCTATCCCGCCGTAACGATCTTTACGTTTTCGACAGCCAGTCGCGGAAAATCGTCAAGTTCGACGATCGGGGCGCCTATGTCAATAGGATCCCGATAAGAAACATATCCGGTTTCCCCCCTCCGGTATGGACGGATTTCTTCGTCGATTACCGCGGACACACATTTTTGGTTTATCGTGAATTGATCTATGACAAGAGTTCTTTTCATTCCGTCTTCGAAATCGATGCCCGGGGCAACAGTGTGAGAACGGTTGCCCGTTTTCTCGAGGAAAGCATGGAGAAGGGCCTGTCTTCCGGGGGCGGCGTGATGGGCAGTGCAATCCACCAGTATACCCCCCGGGTTTTCCTGTCGTCTTCGGGTCCGCACTTTTATTTCGGGTGCAGCGATGACAGCCGGATTATCATGATGAACAACTTGGGGGAAGAGGTACAAGTCGTCGTGATCGCGGATAAGACCGTGCCCATAAGCGCCGAGGAAAAAAAGCACTTCGAGCACGCGTTTCGCAACCATCCCGGCATGTTGAAACTCCCGGATGCCCGGCCCCTTTACTCGAATCTTCTCTGCGACGAAACGGACAGATTGTACCTCGTCCGGACAAAATCGGTACTGGATAAAACCCCCGGGGCGATCATCGACGTCCTGTCCGCCGAAGGAGACTTCCTCTCGCGCATCCGATCGCCGATCGCGCCCCACGCCGTGCGGTTCGGCAGGATCTATGCCGTTGAACTCAACGATCTCGGCGAATACCGCATCCTGAGTGCGGAAATCCCCGGCGTTTCATCCTGGAAAGACTGATTTCGCAAGACGGAAGCCTCCAGGATCACGTTTGGCGAATGGGGTGTCAATCAACGCGCGGGATTTGCGAGGGTGAACGGCGCAGAGGCTTACTTTTTCAGGCGGTTGGCCCAGGCATCGAGAAGGAGCACGGTGCCGCAGCCGGCCAGGGCCAGCAGGAGGGCGGCAACGATCTCCATGTTGAAGGCGCCGCCGACGAAGGCCTCCGGCAGGATGTTTTTCTGAACCGAGGGAACCAGTTGGCCGTGCCGGTCGGTGACGAAGGCCAGGTCGAGTTTCCATGGCCAGACCTTGCGCAGGCTGCCCAGCATCAAACCCGTCAAAACGGCCACGGTCGCGTCATGGTATCGCTTGAACAGCCAGCCGAGAATTTGGGCGAACGATACGATGCCGATGACCGCCCCAGCGCCCACCAGGGCGATCGTCTGCAGGTCGCGCTGGTTGACGGCGCTCAGGACCGCCTGGTACTTGCCGAGCAGGACGAGGATGAAGGCGCCGGAGATTCCCGGCAGGATCATGGCGCAGATGGCCACGGCGCCGCTCAGAAAGAAAAACCACCAGGTCTCGGGCGTTTGAACAGGGACGAGACCGACGATCACGTAGGCGCCGGCCGCTCCGGCGATCATGGCCGCAGCCAGCGGGACTGTTCGTTTTTGAAGCCGTTTGCCGACGACGACGATCGAGGCCAGGACGAGGCCGAAAAAGAAACTCCAAATCAAAACGGGCTTGTTGACGAGGAGCCATTCCAATCCCCGGGCCAGGGTCAGAACGGCCAGAACAATCCCGAGGCTCACGGCGGCCAGGAACGGCCAATTCAGGATCCTCAGCATCTCGCGGATGTTCAGGCGGAGCGCCGCCCGCAGAAACGGAGGCCGTCCGACGGCCCGGATGGACTGGATCAATTCCTCATAGATGCCCAGGATAAAAGCCATGGTTCCGCCGGAAACGCCCGGCACGACGTCGGCGGATCCCATGCAGAAACCGCGAAAGACGAGTCCCGGGTATTCGCGCAGGGATCGTGTCCGGCGGTCATCGCCGTTATCACGCGGCGCATGTCCCTCTCCATCTCCATGTCCGGTTTTTTGGGTTGTGTCGGATGCTGTGGGCGGCATGAGCTTGGGATTCTCCTCGGCTGAACGTTCGGTCCGCGGCGCGGCGGACGCCCATCATGCCGCAAACGGCGAATCGAAGTCAAGACGGCCGCTTGAAAGAAAGGCCCAAATCGCTTATCGTGATCTCATGATCGAAAGTGACATCAGCGGGACGACGCGCCGCCTTTATTTCGAAGATCCCTATCGAACGGGATTCGAAGCCGAGGTCGTGGAAAAATCCGTCCGTGACGAACATCCCGCGGTCGTTCTCGCCGAAACCTGTTTTTATCCCGAATCAGGCGGGCAGCCCGCCGATAAGGGGACGCTGAACGGGACCGAGGTCCTGGACGTCCGTGACGAGAGCGGCCGAATCGTCCATGTTCTCGCCAAGGATCTCGACGGGACCCGCGTGAGGGGAGAGATCGACGGCCGGACGCGCTTCGAGCGCATGCAGCAGCACACCGGGCAGCACATCCTGTCCCAGGTATTCGTCGAGATCCTGTCCGGAGAGACCCGCTCCTTCCACATGGGCGACGACGTCTCGACGCTGGAAATCGGAATCGGAACCGTTTCCGATGAGGACGTGGATAGGGTCGAGGATCGGGCCAACGCGGTCGTTTTCGAAAACCGGGATGTCAAAACATATTGGGTCGACGAAAACGACGTCGATCGGGTTCCGTTGAGGCGGCCTCCGAAGAAGTCGGGGACGCTCCGTATCGTCGAGGTCGACGGCTTCGACTTTTCGGCCTGCGGCGGAACCCACTGCCGCAGAACGGGCGAGGTCGGCCTGATCAAGATTCCGGGGTGGGAGAAAATCCGGGGCAACGTCAGGTTCCGGTTTGTCTGCGGCTTCCGGGCCCTTCGCGACTATGCGGAGAAGACCCGGGGCCTGCGCCGTGTGGCAGGACTGTTTTCGACCTCGGAGAGCGAGGCGCCCGACTGTGTCGTCAAGGCCCTGGATGAGGCGAAAGAGGCGAAAAAGGCGCTGCGCCGGCTGGAAGACGGTTTGGCGGCCTTCGAGGCCCGCGACATGTGTGCCGAGTCTGACGGCCCCGTCGTCCGAGCCGCCTTCTCCGACAAGTCGCCGGAGGCCGTCCGCGCTCTGGCCTTGAACATCATTCGCGGCGGAGGGCATGCCGCCGTTCTCGGCTTGGCCTCACGGGACGTCGCCCGGCTCTGGCTGGCCGCGCCGGAATCCCTCGGCCTTGATGTGCGCAAGGCCGTGCCGGCCGTTGCCGCGGTTGTTCCCGTCAAGGGAGGAGGACGATCCTCTCTTGTTGAACTGGTCCTCGAGGATGCCCGCTTCCTGGAAAAAGCCCTCGATGCCGCCGCCGCCGAACTCCTGAAGTTCCTTTATTCGTAGCGGAGGGATTCGATGGGATCGAGCCGGGAGGCTTTCTGGGCGGGAAAGATCCCGAAGAAGAGCCCGATCGAGATCGAGACTGTGAGCCCCGCGACGACCGACCAGGCGGAGACCGTGGCCGGAAGGGGCGTCGCGGCCCGGACGAGCATGGCCAGGCCGAAGCCGATGACGACCCCGATGATCCCTCCGATCCCGGTCAGGAATATCGCTTCGATGAGAAATTGTTTCAGGATGTCGGCGGACCGAGCCCCGATGGCCTTGCGGATCCCGATCTCTCGCGTCCGCTCCTTGACCGAAACCAGCATGATGTTCATGACGCCGATGCCGCCGACGAGAAGTCCGATGGAAGAAATGACGATCATGACCAGGTAGGCGGCGCCGGTCAACTGATTATAGAGATCGACGAGGGTGTCCTGGGTGAAGACCGCGAAGTCGTCCGGCTGCCCGAAACGGACCTTGCGGCGCTGTCTCAGAAGGTTCCGGATTTCTTCGATGGCCGCGTTCAGCTCCTCCGGCCTCCTGGGGACGGCGGCGATCTCCAATCCTTCGGGATTGTACGGGAAATATTTCATCAAGGTTGTTAGGGGCATGCCGACGAAATTGTCACGGCTCTGGCCGAACATCTGGCCTCTCTTTTCAAGGACGCCGACGACGGTGAAATTTTCAGGTCCGATCCGGATCTCCCGGCCGACGGCGCTCGTGAAAGGGAAGAGGGTTTCGGCCGTTTCGAAGCCCAGGATGGCGCTCCGGGCGCTGCGGGTAATTTCGGATTCGGTGAGAAACCGTCCTTCCTGGGGGAGATAGAGAGCGTAGACCGTGGGCCAGTTCTCGTTCATGCCGATGATGATGGCGTTTTCACTGGTAATGTTGCCGGCCTTGACGGGAATGGGCTGAAAAATATCCGCCGTCATGGAAACGGCAACGGATCGCACGGAGGGACATTCCTCCTGGATGGCCATGGCGTCTTCAAAGGTCAGGTCCCGGCGCCGACGCTCTTCCTCGCTTCGTTGTCCCATCTGGACGGGATCGTATTTGCCGACGAGAATCAGATCGGCCCCCGCCGAAGCCAGCTCCTGGAGGAAGGATCGGTTGAGTCCCTGGATGACCGAAACCATCCCGATCACGGTCATGACGCCGATGACGATGCCCAGGACCGTAAGGAGCGAACGCATCTTGTTGGTCCGGAGGGATTCGACGGCCATCCGGAAGACCTCGCGGATGATCTGGAGTCTCACAGTTCCGACCTCAGGGCTTCCACGGGATCGAGCTTGGCCGCCTTGTTGGCCGGGTAGATCCCAAAAAACAGACCGACGCTCCAGGACATGACGATGGCCAGGATGATGGATACGGGTTCAACGCGCGAGGGCATGGCCGTTGCCGCGGTGACGATGCGGGCGACGCCGATTCCCAGAAGGATGCCGATGAGGCCTCCGACGGCGGCGATGATGGACGATTCGAGCAGGAACTGCAGAAGAATGTCCTTACGGCGGGCTCCGACGGCCATCCGGATGCCGATCTCCTTGGTTCTCTCCGTCACCGAGACGAACATGATGTTCATAATGACGATGCCGCCGACGAGAAGAGCGATCGAGGCCACGGCGATCATGGCGAAGTAGACGCCCGACGTCGCCGACTTGTAGATCTGAATGAAAGTCTCCGACGTCTGGAAGGAAAAGTCGTCGGGATCCTTGTAGGTCCGCTTTCGCCAGGCGCGGAGGAGCGTCCGCACCTCCTCCTGGGCCTGGATCATCTTTTCCTGGGAGGCGGTGTGGATGTTGATGTCAAGAGAGCGGCGGGAGCCGTAAATCTTTAAAAACGTCGTGATCGGAATGCGGACGTAGTTGTCCTGGCTGAATCCCAGGATTTTTCCCTTCCTTGTCCCGACGCCGATGACCTGGAAATCGCGGTTTCCAACCTTGATGCGGCGGCCCACGGGATCGATGCCCTGAAAAAGATTTTCCTCGACGTCCGCCCCGATGATGCAGACCATCCGGGAGTGGCGCTCATCTTCGATCTGAAGATGGCGGCCTTTTTCGAGTTCGAGGGTCGAACCGATGAGATGATCGACGGAGGTCACGCCCCGGACCTGGGTGTCGCGGACGGACCGGTTGCGGAATTTCACCTCGCGGCTGGTGCCGGTCGAGGCGCCCACAAGTTCGCAGGACCGGCAGGACTCCCGGAGAAAACGCATTTCTTCGAGCGTAAGGTCGCGCCGTTTCATCTGGTCGGTGAAGTCCTTGAGGGACATGTTCATCATCGAGAATTTGGAGATGGAGAAATCATTCGCTCCATAGAAGGCCATCTTGGTGTAGACGTAGTTGTTGAGCCCCTGGATCACGGAGACGACGGCGATGATGGTCAGCACGCCGATGATGACGCCCAGGAGAGTCAGGAACGTCCGCATTTTGTTGGCGCGCATGGACGATACGGCCATCTCCAGGGATTCGGTGATATGCATTCGGGCCATGTTTCCCAATACGAACCGGAATGGAAAAAGTTCAGCCCGTCTTGACTTTGCCTGTCCGGGGCCGCACAATGATCGCTGAGGAGGGCGCCATGGCCAAAAGAAAGACTCCGGAATCCCCGGCGCGCATCAGCGCCTGCCTGTCTTTCGATGCGCCGGGGCCGCAAAACACGGACCGGACGCTGGCCTGGGCGGCCCGGTGCGCCGGAGAACTCGGCGTGGGCCGGGTTCTCGTCGCCACGACCTCGGGGAAAACGGGCGTCAAGGCGCTGGAGCACTTTCCCGCCGATCAGCTCGTTGTGGTCACTCATTCCACGGGCTTCTCGGGCCCCGATGTCCAGGAGCTCGAAGAAAAACACCGAAAGCGGATTGAAGCCGCCGGCGCCGAAATCCTGACCTGCCAGCACGCCTTCGGCGGCGTGGGGCGGGCCGTGCGCCGGAAACTGGGCACGTACGAACTCGATGAAATCATGGCCTACACACTTCGCATTTTCGGCCAGGGAACGAAAGTCGCCGTGGAAATCGCCCTCATGGCGGCGGATGCCGGACGGGTTCCGCACGGCATCCCCTGCATCTCCATCGGGGGAACGCAATCCGGAGCCGACACCGCGCTTCTTCTGCAGCCCTGTCCCGCCCAGTCTTTTTTCGACATGAAAGTGATGGAAGTTTTGGCCCGTCCGGCCTGGAGAATCCTTCCGGATCCGCCGAAAAAGGGGATGAAAGCATGAGACGAACATTGTCCGGAATCTTTGTCGCCCTCGCTTTTATGGCTGTTCTGTCGCTTCCGGCAGAGGCCGGATTCTATCTCGGTCTTCAGGGAGGGGTTTCGTCCCAGAAAGCGAAGCTGGACGGAATATCCTTTGACCGGGACCAGACGTTTCTCTACGGCGCCCGTGCCGGTGTGAACGTCCTGGCGTTGGCCTTTGAAGTTCAATGGCTCCAGGCGGCCCACAATCTTGATTTTCAGGATATCACTCCGGAAATGTGGAAAAACCGCAAATTGGACTACAGTCATCTGGGTCTTTGTGCCAAATTTTTCCTTCCCATGCCCATCCTAAGTCCCTATCTGACTTTGGGATATGGGTATTATTGGGCGCATATCCCCGGCGTCGAAACCGAAAAAAAGACGGGATTTAACGCCGGCGCCGGCCTGGAAATCCGGCTGGCCCGGAAATTCGCCCTTGCCGCGGAAGCCCGCTATCACCGCGTGGGACTCGGTTTGGAGGAGGGCAAACTCACGCTCGGCAACCTGGCTCTAACCGGAGGATTCAACATCTATTTTTAGGGTCTGAAGAGATGACGGTCCGTTTAAATAAGTACCTCTCGATGGCCGGCGCGGCTTCCCGCCGGGAAGCCGACCGGTTGATCGTCGAGGGAAAGGTCAAGGTTAACGGCCTTGTGGTCACGGAACTGGGAACCAAAATCGATGAAGAGACGGACAGGGTGGAGGTCGGCGGCCGGCCGGTCAGCCGGGAAAAGCTCGGCGTGACCGTGCTTCTTCACAAACCGAAAGGCTTTGTCACAACCGTTAAAGACCCCCTGGGACGGCGGACGGTCATGGATCTTCTTCCCCAATTGAAAACCCGCGTCTTTCCCGTGGGCCGGCTGGATGCCGACAGCACGGGCGTTCTGCTTCTCACAAACGATGGGGAACTGGCCTTCCGTCTGACCCATCCGCGCTACGAAGTCAAAAAACGTTATGTGGCACAAGTCGACGATGTGCCCACGGACGAAAGCCTGGCGAAGCTGAGAAAAGGCGTATTCCTGGAAGGCCGGCGCACGGCTCCGGCCAAGGCCGATATCCTCTGGAGGGCGGACGGACGGAGTATCTTGGCTCTCGAAATCCACGAGGGCCGCAAACGAGAAGTCCGAAAAATGATAGAGGCCGTCGGGAGCCGGGTCCGCGAACTGAAGCGGACGCATTTTGCCGGGCTGACCGCGAAGGGATTGAAATCCGGGGACTGGCGTTTTCTGACAGAAGGGGAGACGGCCCGGCTCAGGAAGGTCGCCGGTCTCGACGCGCAGGAGAGCCGCCCGAAAAAAAACGCCGCCTCCCGCAAAAAACGAACCTAACCGGCCGTTGCCGGATTCCCCGTAAAACCTTGACGAGACTGGAAAGCTGGTGATATACAGAAACCGCAATTCATGAAGGGAGGACCCATTGAGAATCGCCGTTTGCATCAAGCAGGTTCCGGATACCGCCGATGTCAAGATCAATCCAGAGACCAACACCCTGATCCGGGAGGGGGTGGCCAGTATCACGAATCCCTTCGATGAATACGCTCTGGAAGAAGCGCTCCTCCTGCGGGAAAAGCATGGAGGCGAAGTCCATGTCGTCAGCATGGGGCCGCCCCAGGCCGTCGAGGTTCTGAAAAGCGCCCTGGCCGTCGGTGCGGACAAGGTCCACCTGGTTTCGGACAGGGCCTTTGCCGGCGCCGACACGCTGGCCACGGCTTACGCCCTGGCCCGGACGATCGAGCATATCGGCGGCGCCGACCTCATTCTCTGCGGCAAGCAGGCCATCGACGGGGATACCGCTCAAGTCGGTCCGGGAATCGCGACCCGCCTGGGCATCCCGCAACTCACATATGTCTCGAAAGTCGCAGAACTCGACCCCGAAAAAAAGACCATCCGGGTCGAACGCCTGCTCGAGCACGGCCGGGAAATTGTGGAATCCTCCCTTCCGGCCCTGCTGACCGTCGTCAAGGACATCAACAAGCCGCGCCCGCCTTCGCTCATGGGCATAAAAAGAGCGGCTCGGACCGAAATCCCCGTGTTGACGGCCGGGGATATCGGCGCCGACGAAAATCGGATCGGACTCAAGGGTTCGCCGACCTGGGTGTCGAAGATTTTCACGCCGGAGGCCCGGAGCCGGGGCGGAGAGATGCTCAAGGGCGATCCGCAGGAGGCGGTCTCCGCCCTTGTCGACAGGCTGATGGACACGAAATTCGTCAAGTGAGGATGAGGAGAAACCCATGGCCGAATTGAAAATCGACGCCGAAAGCTGCACCGGTTGCGAAGCCTGCATCCCGACATGTCCCTTCGGAGCCCTGAGCATGAAAGACGGAATCGCCGAGGTCGACGACGCCTGCACCTTCTGCGGTGCCTGCGTCGACGTCTGCCCGGTCGGGGCCATCGTTCTCGAAAAGGAGGAGAAAGCCGCCGCCGCCGATATGTCGGCCTACAAGGATGTCTGGGTCTTCATTGAACACGAAGAAGGCCGGGTTTCCGCCGTTTCATTCGAGCTTTTGGGCGAAGGACGGAAACTGGCCGACGACCTGGGCTGCCGGCTGTGCGGCATGCTGTTCGCGGATGCCGGGGCCGCGCCGGGATATGCGGCCGAGGCGGTCGCCCATGGCGCCGAAGCCGTCTATGTCATGGAAAGCCCCCTGCTCACACAATACCGCACGGATCCCTATGCCCGGGCGGCCGTCGAGTTGATCCGGAAATACAAACCTGAAATCGTTCTTTTCGGAGCCACGGTCCAGGGCCGGGATTTCGCAGGGGCCGTGGCCACGACTCTGGAAGCGGGATTGACGGCGGACTGTACCGGACTGTCCATCGATCCCGAAACGAAATTCCTCAAACAGACCCGCCCGGCCTTCGGCGGAAATATTATGGCCACGATTCTCGACTATCCTCAATACCGGCCTCAGATGGCCACGGTCCGGCCCAAAGTCTTCGCTCTGCCTCCCCGGGACCCGTCCCGGACGGGAGACATCATTACGGAAACCCTTCAAATGACCGAAGAGGAGGTCCGGACCCGGATCGTGGAGTTCATCAAGGGAGAAGAGACCGTCAATCTCCCCGATGCCGAAATCATCGTTTCCGGGGGCCGGGCGATGGGAAGCGCTGAAAACTTCGCCGTCCTCCGGGAACTTGCCGATGTTCTCAAAGCCGCCGTGGGCGCTTCCCGGGCGGCCGTCGATGCCGGCTGGATTCCCTATAAACATCAGGTCGGGCAGACCGGACGGACCGTCCGGCCCAAGATTTATGTCGCTTGCGGGATTTCAGGTTCCGTCCAGCACCAGGCCGGAATGAAGACCTCCGACGTCATCATCGCCGTCAACAAGGATCCCGACGCGCCCATTTTCCAGATCGCGACTTACGGCATCGTCGGCGACCTGTTCGAAGTCGTCCCTCTCCTCACACGCGAACTCAAAAAGCAGCTCAATCGTTAAGCGTCTTTCGGCTTGTCGGACGGTGCGGCGGCGGAAAAATCCTTCCAGGAGCGGGCCAGCCTCTTGAGCTCCTCGTCGACGAGCCGGTTGACCGTTCCTTCCTCGAATCGCCCGTCCTCAATGCGGGCGCCCGCCGGAACGCCGGAAAGGATCTCGATGCCCTCATCGATGGTTTTGACCGGGTAAATGTGGAACTTTCCTTCGGCCACGGCTGCCACGACATCCCGGCGGAGCATGAGATTGCGGATGTTCTGGGGAGGGATGAGAACACCCTGGCTTCCCGTCAGACCCTTGGCCCGGCAGACGTCGAAGAACCCTTCGATCTTTTCGTTGATGCCCCCGATGGGCTGAATCTCGCCCTTCTGGTTCAGGGAACCGGTCACGGCGATGTCCTGGCGGAGAGGCAATCCCGACAGACTGGACAGGATGGCATACGCCTCCGTCGATGAGGCGCTGTCGCCGTCGACACCGGCATAAGACTGCTCGAAAGCCAAAGAGGCCGACAGGGCAAAGGGTTTGTCGGCGGCGAATTTTCCCCGGAGATAACCCGAAAGAATGAGAACACCCTTGTTGTGAGTGCTTCCGCTGAGGTCGGCTTCCCGCTCGATGTTGATGACCCCGGCCCGGCCCACGGAAGTCCGGGCCGTGATCCGCGTCGGTTTCCCGAACATGAATTGGCCCATGTCGTAGACGGACAGCCCGTTGACCTGCCCGACGACGGTACCCTCCGTGTCGATGAGAATCGTGCCTTCCTCGATCATCTCCTGGATCTTGTCCTCGATCAGGCTGACGCGCTCGAAGCGCTCCCGGACGGCCCGCTCGACGTCGTCGCTTCCGACGAGGGTTTTGCCTTCCTGAGACGCCCAGTAGCTGGATTCGCGGATGACGTCGGCAATGACGTGAAAGCGCGTGGACATCTTTTTCTGACGGCCGGCGATCCGGGTTGCATATTCGACGAGTGCCGCCAGGCCGTCCCGGCTGAAGGCCAGAAGATTGTCCTCCCGGCAGATTTTCTTCACAAAGCGCACATAGTTGTGGACGGTTTTTTCGTCGCGGGGGGTTTCGGAATCGAACTCGGCCTTCATCTTGAAGATTTTCTTGAAATCCTCGTCCAGGAAATAAAGAAGGTTGTAGAGGCGGGCGTCGCCGATCATCACCACCTTGACGTTGCAGGGCACGGATTCCGGCTTGAGACGCGAGGTCGAAATCAGATACATGGACAGGTAGTTCTGGATTTCGAACAACTGGGTTCGGAGAGTTCTCTTCATGGTTGTCCAGACCCCGGGTTCGACAAGGGCGTCGAGCGCGTTGACGATGAGATACCCGCCGTTGGCCTTGAGAAAAGAGCCGGCCTTGATCCGGGTGAAATCCGTCTGGCCGATGCCGAACCGGCTGTAAGCGAATTCGATGGATCCGAACAGGTTGAGGTAGGTCGGATTGTTCTCCATGATCACGGGGGCGCCGTCGAGTTCGGAATTGTCGACCAGAAGATTGGCCCGGAAGGCCAAAAATTCATCCCGGGGTTCCGGATTCATGTCGTCTTTTTCTTTTTTCTGCGGCTTGAAGAGCTCGATCGTTTGGATGAGATTCTGCTCCACCTCGGACAGATATTCCTCGATCTTGGGCACCGGGAAACGGGTTCGGATTTCATCGACGCTGCCCTTGATCAGGGGCGTGATGGATTCCTCATCCCAATTTTTCAGGAGGGCCCGGGTTTCTTCATCGATCTCGCGGAGTTTGACGAAAACCTCCTCGAGTTTGACCGTCAGTTTTCCATATTTCTCCTTGAGAGAGTCGAGAGCGGCCTTTTCGAATTTCTTCTCCTTGACCATGGCCTCGAGCTTCGGGAAGGGTGTCGGCTCGCCCTCGATGACCGGAATGAGGTCGGGCCTTGTGAACAGACCCACCTGCACCTGAATCACGTTGAATCCCTCGGCGGACACTTCGTCTTCGAAGGCCTGAAGAATGTCTTTCTGTTTTTTCTGCTGGCCCTCGACGATCATGTCGCGCCGTTCGGAGTAATACTTGCTCTTGAGAAGCTCCGGGATGTTGGCCTTGAGCATGTCGATCAAGCGGTCCAGGGCCTGCCCGAAGGATCGGCCTTGTCCGGCCGGAAGGGTGATCAGGCGCGGCTCGTCGGGGTTTCTGAAATTATTGACATAGAGGATGTCGTCGGGGATATCCCCCTTGGTGCGGAGCTTTTCCAGGAGACCCTTGATGGTTGTTGTTCTCCCCGTTCCGACCAGCCCGGTGATGAAGATGTTGTAACCCAAACTCTTGATATCGAGACCGGTCCGGATGGCCTTGAGGGCCCGCTCCTGGCCGATGATCTCTTCACAGGGAGTGGCCTCATCGCTTGTCTCAAACGGGATGATGTCCGGGGTGCAGACCCACCGCAATTCGTCCGCGGTCAGCTCCGGGAATCGGGTTTCAGGCTTGTTCTGATTCATGGCGTCTCCTCGGATGGAAATGACGGATTCCTACTACTTAACACAAACGGCGTCCGGCCTCAAGGCGTCCCCGTGCAAATCGGAAGGAGTTCTGCTACAATAAGCCCACTTCGAAATCAGGAAGGTGACAGAGTGAGCGACATCCAAGTCATCCGGGTTGCGACGCGGTCCGAATTTCGGGAATTTCTCAAGTTCCCGAAAACCGTCTACCGGGAAGATCCGAACTGGGTGCCCCCGTTGTTGATGGAGATGAAGGAAAAGCTCGACCGGAACCGCCATCCGTTTTTCGAGCATGCCGAAATGGATCTTTTTCTCTGCCGTCGCGGCGGGACGACGATCGGGCGGATCGCCGCCGTGATCGATGACAACCACAACGCCTACCAGAAGGAAAAAACCGGGTTTTTCGGACTGTTTGAATGCCTGGACGATCCCGAGGCGGCCCGCGCTCTTGTGAATGCGGCCGCGGACTGGGCGGCGACGCGAGGCATGGAACGCCTCCGGGGACCCGTGAACCTGTCCCTCAACGATGAATGCGGCCTTCTGATCGACGGATTCGACTCACCCCCCGTCATCATGATGCCCTACAATCCCCGGTATTATGCGGACCTTCTGGAATCCTGCGGCCTGGCCAAGATCAAGAATCTTTTCGCTTATGCCATGAAAAAAGAGGACGGCGTCGAGCCCCGGGTTCGAGGCCTCGTCGATAAGATCCGGTCCGAGAACAAATTCGCCCTGCGTAAAATCAATCTCGGCGATATTCAGGAGGAAGCGCGCCGCATTGCCGTGATTTACAACGAAGCCTGGTCGAAAAACTGGGGGTTTGTGCCCTGGACCGAAAATGAAATGAAACACATGGCCGCCGGCTTGAAAAAGCTTGCCGACCCCAACCTCGTCATTTTCGCGGAATATGAGGGGCAGCCCGTCGGATTCGCTTTCGGCCTGCCGAACTACAATGAAATTCTCATCCGGATGAACGGCCGGCTTTTTCCTTTCGGCATTTTCAAGCTGTTGCTGGGCCGGAAAAAGATCAAATGCGTCCGGGCGCCCGTTTTCGGGGTGACGGAAGCCTTCCGGAACACGGGTCTGAGTTACCTGCTGTTTGACGAACTCTATCAGGCGTCCTGGGACAGGGGTGCCGACTGGGGAGAGATGTCCTGGATGCTCGAAGACAACGACGCGGTCAATCGATTCTGTCTGTCCCTCGGCGCCCGGCAATACAAGATCTACCGCATTTATGAAAAACCGATCGAAGCTCGCGGCTCAGTCCGCGGACATTGGGGGGAGGAACCCGCATGAAGATCTATGAAGGGACTCTTCAGGCCGGCGGTTTGAACATCGCCGTCGTGCTCAGCCGTTTCAATGCGTTTTTGTCCGACCGGCTTCTTGAGGGCGCCCTGGACGCTCTTCGCAAAATGGGCGCGGACGACGGGAATCTTGCCGTCTACAAGGTTCCGGGATCCTTCGAGGTTCCTGTTGTCGTCAAGAAAATCGTGTCTCGGAAAGACAAGAATGACAAACCTGTGGACGGGGTCATCTGCCTGGGCGCTTTGATCCGTGGAGATACGCCGCATTTCGACTACATCAGCGCCGAGGTCACCAAGGGCCTGGCCCAGATCTCGCTGGACACCGGCATTCCCGTCGCCTACGGCATTCTGACCGTGGACACCATCGAGCAGGGAATTGAGAGGGCCGGAACGAAAGCGGGCAACAAGGGCCATGATGCCGCGCTCGCCCTGGTCGAAACCCTGACGCTGCTCAAGAAAGCCGGACTGGACTGAATCGGGTTCGGAAGACCTTAAGATGGGAAGACGCAGGCGGGCCAGGGAGTATGCCTTACAGATCCTGTTCCAGATGGAATTCGAGACCGGCGGCGCCGATGAGGTTCTGCGGATGTTCTGGGAACGGGACGATCCGCCTTCCCAGCCCATCCGGGAGTATGCCGAATGGCTTGTCCGGACGGTTCTTGAAAACAGATCCGACTTGGACGGATTTCTTCAGGAAGCATCGGACAACTGGCGGCTGTCCCGGATGGCCGTCGTCGACCGGAACATTCTCCGCATTGCCGTCTGCGAATTGCTGACCGCACCGGATCTTGTCCCGGCCATCGTCATCAACGAAGCCATCGAAATCGCCCGGAAGTACAGCGGCGACCAGGCCGCGGTTTTTGTCAACGGCGTCCTGGATGCCGTGCGGAAAAAAAAGGATGAGAGCGATGACTCAGAAAAAGGATAATCCGGAAAACCCGGCAACGCCCGGCGAGGCCGGCCTGACGGACCAGGAACAGGCCCGGCGGGAAAAATTGGCCAAACTCGCCGAACGCGGCATCCCGCTTTTCCCTCATAAAGCGGAGATCACCCATACGGTGGACGAGATCGTCCGGGAGTTTTCGCAACGGGAGCCCGATATCCTGGACCGGGAGAAGACCCGCGTCGCCGTTCCGGGCCGCATCATGACCGTCAGAAAAATGGGCCGGGCGACGTTTTTTCACATCTCGGACAGCCGTTCCCGGCTCCAGGCCTATCTCCGCGAGGATACCGCGGGAAAAGAAGCCTATGAGATGTTTTCCCTCCTGGACATCGGAGATCTGGTCTGTATCGAAGGTCCGGTGTTCAAAACCCGGACCGGGGAACTGACGGTTCTCTGCGAGAAGCTGGTTTTTTTGGGGAAGTGTCTGCACCCGCTTCCGGAAAAGTGGCACGGTCTGCAGGACGTCGAGATTCGCTATCGGAAAAGGTATCTGGACATCCTCATGAACCCCGAGGTCGGCGAAATTTTCCGCCTGCGCAGCGCGCTCGTCTCCCGGATTCGAAAGTTTTTCGACGACCGAGGCTACATGGAAGTCGAAACGCCCATGATGCACGTCCTGGCCGGCGGCGCCCTGGCCCGGCCGTTTCAAACGCATCACAATGCCCTCGATCTGGATCTCTATCTTCGGGTCGCTCCCGAATTGTATCTCAAGAGGCTCGTCGTCGGCGGCTTCGACAGGGTCTACGAGATCAACCGGAATTTCAGGAACGAGGGAATCTCCTCGGAACACAACCCCGAATTCACGATGCTCGAGTTCTACCAAGCCTACAGCGACTACGACGACATGATGAATCTGACCGAAGAACTCTTGACGGACTTGGCCCTGTCGGTTCGGGGTTCCGATGAGCTTCCTTATGGAAATTGCACTGTTTCGCTGCGCCGCCCCTTCCGGCGCCTGTCCTTCATGGATGCCCTGGCCGCCCATTCCGGTTTATCCCCGGAAAAGCTCCGGGACCGGGCCGCTGTCATCCAAACAGCCGCGGCTCTGACACCTGATACGGCCGGATTGACCTACGGCAAGGCTCTCGACGTCATTTTCGACAAGCGCGTCAAGCCCGGCCTCGTTCAGCCGACCTTCATCACTCACCCGCCTCGGGAGATTTCTCCCCTGGCCAAGGCCTCCCGGGAGAATCCCGATACGGCCGAGCGTTTCGAACTCATGATCGCCGGCATGGAGGTCGCCAATGCCTTCTCGGAGCTGACCGATCCGGCCGAGCAAAAACGCCTCTTTGAAGAGCAGGCCGAAGCCCGGCGGAGGGGCGATGAAGAATCCCACAGCGTCGATCTCGATTATGTTGAAGCTCTGGAATACGGCCTGCCTCCCACGGGAGGCGAGGGTATCGGCATCGACCGGCTGGTCATGCTGTTTTCCGGAAAACCGTCCATCCGGGAAGTCATTTTGTTTCCGTTGTTGAGGCCCCGCTGAGAGGCGTCATGTCCCATTATTCCTTTTTCATCGCCCGGCGCTATCTGACGGCCAGGCGGAAACAGGCCTTTATCTCCGTCATCACCTTCATTTCCATGCTGGGCATCGCCATCGGGGTCATGGCCCTCATCATCGCCATCGCCCTGATCACCGGATTTCAGCAGGATGTCCAGGATAAGATCCTGGGCACGACGTCCCACCTGATGATCTCCGACCTGATGGGGGAGGGGATTGCGGATCATCGCACCATTATGGACAAGGCCGGGCGGGTTCCGGGAGTCGTATCCGTCTCTCCCGTGGCCTACAGCACGGTCTTGATCACAGGGCCCGCGCAGACGTCAGGCGTCTTGTTCAAGGGCATCGATTTCGAGGCGGAAATGGCCGATGCTCCCTGGCTGAGACGTCTGGATATGGGCCGCCTTCCCGAGTCCGGGACTCCCGAGGAAATCCTGCTCGGCAGGGAGGTCGCCTTCCGGCTGGGCGCCGGGGTGGGGGACATCGTCACCGTCATGCCGGCCCGTTCGCGCATCTCTCCCATCGGGCCGATCCCGAAGCTGAAACGGTACCGGGTTTCGGGTCTGTTCAACGCCGGCCTCTATGAATTCGATGCCTCGACGGTTCTGGCTTCGCTGGAGACGGCTCAAAGTCTTCTCGAACTCGATGACAAGGTCAGCTACCTCCATGTCCGGATCGACGATATTTTCAGGGCGGACCGGATCGGAGAGGCGCTGCGGGAGGTCCTTCCTCCGACGATCTATATCACAACCTGGATGGAGCTCAACCGCTCCCTCTTTTCGGCCCTGAAACTCGAAAAAACGATTTTATTCCTGACCATCACCCTCATCGTCATCGTCGCGGCGTTGAACATCATCGCGACATTGATTCTGATGGTCATGGAGAAAACCCGGGACATCGGCATTCTCATGGCCATGGGGGCCACCGCGGCCGATATCCGGAAGATTTTTTTCCTTCAGGGCGCCATGATCGGCTCTCTCGGCACCACGGCCGGCGTTCTGTTGGGGCTGGCCTGGTGCTGGGCGGCCAACACGTTCGAACTCATCCGGATTCCCGTCGACATCTACCAGATTTCATTCGTTCCCTTCAAACTCCGCGGCCCGGATTTGGCCCTCATCGTCGGCGTGACGGTGGGCATCAGCCTCTTGTCCACCCTGTTCCCGGCCGGCCGGGCCTCCCGGGTGGATCCTGTGACGGCGTTGAAATATGAGTGACATTCTGAGAACGGAAAAATTGGGGAAACACTATCCCATGCCCGGCGGGGGAAGCCTTCGGGTTTTCGAGGATGTCGATTTCACCCTGAAAAAAGGCGAATTGGCCGCGGTGATGGGAGCGTCGGGCGCGGGCAAAACCACCCTTCTCAATCTCCTCGGCGCCCTGGATCGGCCTTCCCGCGGCCTGGTTTACCTGGAGGGAGAAGACATTTTTTCCGGAACCGATCGGGACATCGCCGCGGCCCGGAACCGGAAAATCGGTTTTGTTTTTCAGTTCTTTCATCTCCTTCCCGAGTTCACCGCCCTGGAAAACGTCGCCATCCCGCTCATGATTCGGGGTGTCCCGAAAAAAAAGGCTCTGGATACCGCAAAAGAACTCCTGCGGGAAGTTGCTCTGGAGAGCAAGTTTCCCTGCCGGCCGGCCCAGCTTTCGGGAGGAGAACAGCAGCGGGTGGCCGTCGCCCGCGCCCTGGTCAATGCTCCGCGGATTCTTCTGGCCGACGAGCCGACCGGAAATCTGGATTGGAAAACCGGAGAAAATGTCCTGAGACTGGTCCTCGATCTTCATGCCGGCAAGGGGCTGTCGTCGATCATCGTCACCCATAACGAGAGAATCGCCCGATCCTGCCACAGCGTCTATGTCCTTGAGGAAGGACGCCTGAAACGATCCGCGGTCTGAAGGCGTTATAAGGGAAGAGGCGTTTTCGACCGTTCCGATCGGTCCTTTTGAAAAAAGAAAACCGATATGGTATAAGGATGTGAACATGAGAAGAGTACTTTTCGCCGCCGTGTTTATCCTTTTTCCCCTGTGGGTGTCCGCTCAGGAATCGGTTGAAAGAATCGATGTGGAAGGAAACACCCGGGTCACACGGGAAACCATCCTTTACTACATTTCCATGAAAGAGGGCGACCCGTTCAACCCGAATCTTCTGCGCCGGGATTTCCGGGTTCTGTGGAGCACGGGATTTTTCTCCGACATCCGGATCGAGGAGGAGGACGGCGAGAAGGGCAAGATCGTTCGGATTGTTGTCGAGGAGAATCCGGTGATCCGGACCGTGTCGTACAAAACGGGCCGGAAAGTCAA
Organism: Acidobacteriota bacterium; assembly: GCA_033549365.1. Classification (NCBI taxonomy): domain Bacteria; kingdom Pseudomonadati; phylum Acidobacteriota; species Acidobacteriota bacterium. The sequence continues at coordinate 38,315 of JAWSUF010000010.1, read as the reverse complement.
AGAGGACGATATCGTCAATAAACTCAAGGAAAAGGACGAATACCTTCTGCCGTACTCCTACTTCAGCCAACATCGGGTCCAGAGAATCCGCCAGACGATTCAGGATCTGCTTCAGGAGAAAGGACTCCCCGCCGCAACGGTCGATATCGAGACCGCCCGGAGAGGCAATAACGAGGTCGAAATCAACTTCAAGATCGACGAGGGGCCGAGAATGAGGGTCGGCGAGGTCGTCTTCGAAGGCCGGACGAAAATCCCCGGAAGCTATCTCCGGGAGGCCATGAAGGAAAACAAGGTTCACAGCTTTTACTCATGGATCGCCGCCAAGGACGTCTTCAAGGAAGGCCGGGTGGAAAGCGATCTGGCTTTGATCCGGAAGAGGCTCCAGGAACACGGTTACATGGAGGCCATTGTCGGGGAACCTCGTTTCGAGGAGATCGAAAGACGGACGGTGCTTTTCCGCCGGCAGAAGATGATGCGCATCATTATCCCCGTTGAAGCCGGATATCTCTATCGGGTCGGCGAGGTCAAGGTGGACGGCAATAAAGCCCTGTTGACGGGTTATCTCCGCAGCCTGGCCAAGTTCGATACGGGTGACATCTACAGCACCAAGGTCCGGGAAACCGCCATTGAAAAAATGGGAGAGATCTACCGCGATTTCGGGTATCTTTATGCCAACATCATTCCCGTCGAAAGCCTTGACCCCCGGAAAAAAATCGTCAACATCACCTTCAATGTCTACGAGGGCGAGGTCGCCTATCTCAACAGGCTGGAATTCCGCGGCAACCAGTATACCAAGGACAAGGTCATCCGGCGGGAGATGCTCATCCGGGAGGGAGATCGTTTCAGTCTGGCCATGTTCAAGGACAGCATCCTGCGGATCAAGCAGCTTGGGCTTGTGGATCTGGAGAGGGATCCCGATATCCAGCCGAATCCCGAAGATCCGACCCAAATCGACGTCACCGTCAATGTCAAGGAACTGCAGAGGAACAACATTCAATTCACGGCCGGTTACAGCGGCTATGAGGGTACGTTCGTCGCTTTGAGCTACTCGACGGTGAACTTTCTCGGAGCCGGGGAAACTCTCGATCTGACTCTCCAGCACGGCAAAAGGATCCGCAATTACAGCTTCGGCTTCACCGAACCCTACCTGTTCGACAATCCGATCACGGCGGGTTTCAATATCTTCAGCCGCAAGATGTTTCTGCCGGGGTTGTACAACCAGGACAGCAAAGGCGTCGATGTGACCGTGGGGGCGAGGATTTTCGGTTACTGGCGGACGAATCTGACCTACAGTTACCAGGATATCAATATCACCCTGCCGGGATCTCAAGGCTCGATGTTCGATTCCGGAGAATCCGGTGCTCCCATGTTCGATCCGGTTTATCAACAGATGTTCGGTCTCGGAAAATACAAGGTCAGCTCCCTGATGCCCATGATTTTCCGATCGACCATCGACAGTCCTCTGACGCCGTCGCGCGGGACCATGTATTCGGCCTCATTGAAATTCTCGGGTTCCTTTCTCGGAGGGGAAATCAGCCTGATCAAACCGCGCCTGGAATTCACCCGCTTCCAGCCGTTCATCTCCAATCACGTCATCGGGGTGCACGCCGAATACCAGTTCGTCCGATCCATCCGGGGATCGGAGATCCCCTTCTGGGAGAAATTCTATCTGGGAGGGGAACGATCGGTCCGGGGATACGAGATCTACACGATCGGACCGAGAAGTGAACGGGGAACCGTGATCGGCGGCGAAAAATCGCTGGTTCTCAATGCGGAATATATCATTCCGGCCGGGGGACCGCTCTATGCGATATTTTTCCATGACAGAGGCGTCGCTCTTTCCAATGACAGGACGTTCAACTTGAGAAATATGTACACATCGACGGGCCTCGAAGCCCGGATCTTCGTCCCGGCGCTGAGAGTTCCCTTCCGCCTGATTTTCTCGTATAATAGCCCGAAAATCCTCCGCGACGAATCGAATTTCGCTTTCCGGTTCGCCGTGGGAACGACGTTTTAATCGCAGATTGACCAACCTGAAAACAACAAGGAGGAAACAATGAAACGACCTGCGACACGAATTCTGGCCCTGGCCGTTTTTACCGGCCTGATCCTGGCCAACGGCTTCGCCCAGACGGCAAAAATCGGCGTGCTCAACTCCAATGAAGTGCTCGAGAAATCGGCCGAAGGCAAAAAAGCCATTGCGCAGCTCATGGAGAGAAACAAGAAGCTCGAAGACTCCATCACCAAGATCGACGACCAGATCCGCCAGCTCGAAACGCGGTTCAATACCCAGAGAATGACTCTCACCGAAGAGGCGGCCCTGCAGCTCAGCGCCGATATCCAGAAGAAAAGAACGGACCGGACCCGGATGGCCGAAGACGGAAGCCGGGAGATGCAGGATCTTCAGGTCCGGCTTTTCACCCGGCTCCAGAATGAGCTTCTGCCCATCATCGAGCAGTTGGGCAGGGAAAAGGGCATGGATCTTATTCTCGATCTGGAAAAGAGCGGCGCCGTTTATTTCAGCGATGCCATCAATGTGACGGACGAAGTGATCCGCAGGTACGACGCGTCCAAGGCCGGACGCTGACCGCCGGACCATGATCAGCATCGAGGGAATTCTGGGTTTTCTTCCCCACCGTTATCCGTTTCTTTTCGTTGACAGAATCCTGTCCCTCGAACCGGGCAAAAGCATCGTCGCGCTGAAAGGCGTCACGGTGAACGAGCCCTTCTTTCAGGGCCATTTTCCGGCCCGGAAGGTCATGCCCGGCGTCTTGATGGTCGAAGCCATCGCCCAGGCGGGAGGCGTTCTGCTGTACCATTCCGTTGAAGAACCCGAAAAGAAGTTCGTCGTCCTGAGCAAGATCGACAACATGAAGTTCAAACGCATGGTCGTTCCCGGAGACTGTCTTCGGCTCGAAGCGGAGATCGTGAAATTGAGAGCCAACTTCTGCCATATCCGGGGCCGGGCGACGGTCGAGGGCGACCTGGCGGTTGAAGGGGACATTATGGCCGCGCTTCTGGATGCGGCGGCGCGTGATGAGTGATCCTGACATTGTCATCCATCCCGCGGCCGTCGTCCAATCCGGCGCCCGGTTGGCGTCCGGGGTTGACATCGGTCCTTACTGCGTGGTCGGGCCCGATGTCGAATTGGGCCGGAATGTCAAACTCGAGGCCCATGTTTCCATTTGCGGGCACACCCGGATCGGGGACGATTGCCGCTTCGCCCCCTTCACCTCCATCGGCACGGCGCCCCAGGACGTCGGATACAAAGATGAACCCACCCGGGTGGAGATCGGCGCGGGCAACGTTTTCAAGGAATTCATCACCGTTCACAGGGCCACTGTCAAGGGAGGCGGCGTCACGCGAATCGGCGATCGAAACTATTTCATGGCCTACAGCCATATCGCCCATGACTGCCTGATCGGAAACGAGACCATCTTCACCAATGCCGCGACCCTGGGCGGACACGTCGAGGTGGGGGATTACGCCGTCATGGGCGCCTTCTCCGGAGTCCACCAGTTCTGCCGGATCGGAAGATACGCCTTCATCGGCGGTTTCACCGTTCTGACCCAGGACGTCCCGCCTTTTATCCGGGTCGCCGGCATGCGTCCCACTCATATCTATGGGCTGAATGCCGTCGGGCTCCGGAGACGCGGGTTTACGAAAGAGCGGGTCGGGGCGCTTTCCGACATGATCAAAATCCTCTTCTTTTCCGACTTGAACACGACTCAGGCCGCCGACCGCATCGCAAAGGATTTTCCCCCCGGTGAGGACCGGGACGAACTTCTGACATTTCTCGGATCCTCGAGAAGAGGCATCATTAAAAAGGCCGGCGGTCGATGGGATCCCGAATCGGAATAGTCGCCGGTTCGGGCCGATTCCCCGGCCGGGCCGTCGAGGAAGCGCTCAAGCGCGGATTGGATTGCGCCGTCGTTTCGGTCTCCGGAGCGACTTCCAAGGAATTCCCTGTATCCAAAGACGTTTTCCTGGCCGCCGGTCCCGGCGATCTGGAAAAAATCACGTCGTTCTTCAGGGACCGGGACATCAAGGACATCCTGCTGGCCGGAAAAGTGGATCCGGGAATCCTTCTCGATCCCGCGGCCTTGGATCGGGAGGCCCGAACTCTATTCGAAAGTCTGGGGTCCGAGAGGGGGCCGGAGGTCGTCCTTCAGGTCCTGATCGAATATCTGGCACGGCAGGGATTCCGGGTGATCGATCCGCGACCTTTTCTTGAGCCCTATTTCTGCGGGCTCGGTGTCTTGACGGCCGCGACACCGTCTCCACGGATTCTTCGGGACATGGAGTTCGGCTGGACCCGGGCCAGGACGCTGTCCGACCTCGATGTCGGACAGACCCTTGTCGTCCGGCAGGGCATGGTTATTGCCGTTGAAGGCCTCGAAGGCACCGACAAAACCCTGGAAAGAGCCGGAAAACTGGCCGGTCCGGGAATTGTCGCGATCAAGGTGGGACGGACGCGTCAGGATCCCAGGATCGATCTTCCCGCAGTCGGGTTGGAAACGGTCCGGATTCTGATTGATGTCCACGGTGCGGCTCTCTGTTTCGAGGCGAAAACGGTTCCTTTTTTTGACAGGGAGGAGGCCGTGAGGCTGGCCGATGAGGCCGGCCTGGCGATTGTCGCCCGCTGAATACGGAGGCATTTTGAGCAAGATAAAAATCGGCATCGTCGGCGTCGGCTACCTGGGAACCCAGCACGCCCGGATCTTATCTTACCTGGAAGGCGCGGAACTGCGCGCGGTGGCCGACATCGATTTTCAGAAAGCGCTGCAAATTGGAAACCGTCACGGTGTCAAGTACTTCGAAAACTACGAGGAGATGATCGACGATATCGATGCCGCCATCGTGGCCACGAATACATCGGACCACTTTGCCGTCACGTTGCGCCTGTTGGAGAACGGAAAACACGTTTTGGTGGAAAAACCCATCACCGAGACGGTTGAGCAGGGCGAAAAACTCATCGCCGCGGCCGAGGCCAACCAACTGATCCTTCAGGTCGGACACCTGGAACGTTTCAATCCCGCGGTTGAAGCCGTGGAAAACATGATTTCGGATCCCCGCTTCATCGAAGTTCAGCGTTTGGGATCCTTTTCGGCCCGGTCTCTCGACATCGATGTCGTCCTGGATCTCATGATCCACGACCTGGATATTATCCTTGCGCTGATCGGCGATGAGGTGGTGTCCATCAAGTCCTCGGGCATTCATGTCCTCTCGGAAAAAACCGACATTGCCAACGCCCGCCTGGAGTTTCGGTCGGGATGTGTGGCCACGCTGACTGCCAGCCGGGTTCACCAGGGAAAGGTCCGGAAGCTGAGGATCTTCGAACCCACGTCCTATTATTCCATCGATTACATCGACCAGGAAGTCAAGGTTTTCCCGCTGGACGGACGACAGACGGATATCAAGACGCTCAAGATTCAGAAGGAAGAGCCTCTCAAAAAGGAATTGCTGAACTTCCTGGCCTGCATCAAATCGGGCCGTACCGAGAAAGTCAGCGGGTATGAGGGGTTGCGGGCGTTGCGGCTTGCGCACCAAGTCATCAACGAAGCCGAAGTCTAGCCGGGACTGTACGTTAAAACACCGGAGATTTTAATTCTTTCCTATTTCCGGTGTTTTAACCCTTCGGGCGTGCCGATCTCACCGCATCGATTTCGTCGCGGCCTTTTCGACGTAGCTTAACTACGCCTTCAAAGTCCGCTCCTCATCGCTGAGGCAATCTCGACCCGCGCACAGCCCCGGCGCCGAGGCCGTGCGCTGAAATGCCATTTTTTTCTCTTAATAATAATGGCATTTCAGCCCTTCGGGCGTGCCGATCTCACCATTCCGGCTTCGTTGAAGCCCACTCGACGTAGGTCAACTACGCCTTCGTGGGCCTCTTCCTCGCCGGAACGGCAATCTCGACTCGCGTACAACCCCGGAACCGGAGTGGACGAGACTCGCCGGAGCTCGGACACGTCTTGTGAAGGGATTCACCCGAGCCCGAAAAGCGGAAGCCGACGAAGCGTACGGCAATCTCGACTCGCGCACGGCCTCGTCTGCCGGGACTGTGCGTTAAAAGAGCCGGGTCAGCGGGCGACTTTGATGATCTGGCCGCGTTTCGGCGTGTCCTTGAGATCGTACGCGTTGACGACGGCGAATTTCGGCCGGACGTCTTCAGGCATCCCGGCGGCGGCAAAAATGGCATTGAGCGGGGTCTTCCCGTCGGCCGTCACCAGGCGAATCCGTATCGGCTGCCGGTCGATGTATCTCCGGTCGGTCAGCTCCCGGAATGACGCCACGGCACTCTGGAACGTTCCTTCGTACTTGGGAAATCCCGACACCGAGCTCAGTGCGGAAAATGTGTAAATGAAATCTTTTTTCCTGACAAAGGACAAGCGGACACGCAGAGCTTCCTGTTCGCCCTGGGGCACATCGTAGGTCCGGTGGATGAAGGTCAGACCGCTGATGCTTCGAGGACCCTCCTCCCGGATCAGTTTTCGGCCCTCGATTTCCTCGGCTTTTTTCCCGGCGTATTCCTCGACGGCGAGCCCGGTTTTTTCGAGTTGCAGGAGAAGGGCGGCGTTCTCATCCTTGGAAACCATGGCCACGCGCGAAGGGGTGTTCTGCACGGTCCATCCCTGGGGGATCGCAACCTGGAACCGGAGGTCGGGGTGATAGAAGACGGCGTTCTCGACATAGCCCTGCCGGGGATCTTCTCCATAGATCATGTTATCGATGCGGCGGAGGTAGGCATCCTGATTGATGGGCAGGCGGGCGTCGTCCTCTTCGATCATGGCCTGGACGTTTTTGATCCGTTCTTTGGTCAGGGGATGCGTGGAGAGAAATCCCGGCAAAGCGTGGCGGTTTCCGGACAGGTCGCCCAGCTTCTCGAGCGAACCGAAAAAGCCGACCATCTCGGCGGGATTGTATCCGCCGCGCCGTGCGTAATCGACGCCCAGGGCGTCGGCTTCCCTCTCATCGTCGCGGCTGTATTTCAGAAACAGGAGCTGAACGCCGATCCCGGCCACGCCCGCGACCTTGGCGAAGGTTTCGCTCAAGGCGCTGCCGACGGCCAATCCGGCCTGAACGAGGATCATCCCGCTCAGTTTCCGTATGCTGTGGCGGGCGTTGACGTGGCCCAGTTCATGGCCGAGGACCGTGGCCATTTCGGCCTCCGAGATCATCATGGCCAGAGCGCCCCGGGTGATGTAGATATAACCGCCGGGGACGGCGAAGGCGTTGACGACGGGGGTGTCGAGAACGGCAAAATGATAGGTCAGGTGCGGCCTGTGAGTGTAGGGCGCCAGGGCCGCGCCGACCGAGGCGAAATAGGCGTTGAGCTTGGGGTCGTCGTAGACGCCGAATTGACTGCGGATTTCCCTGTCGGTCTGCTCGCCCAGAGCGATTTCCTGGGCCTCGGAAAAGAAGCTGAGTTCCTTTCGTCCGGAGACCGGATTGACGGCGCAGGCGGCCAGGAGAACGACGAGGACCGCGCATCCAAGAATCTGAAGGCGAGGTCTTGTGCGCGCCGTCATTTCATTTTGAAGAAATCGTTGTCGAGGCCCTTGTTGTAGCTCACCTGGGAGATGTTCATTTTCAGGAATTCGGAACCGTCCTGCATGATGGTCATGGCGAAAGCGACCATGGTGTCGTCAACTTTCCGGTAATCGGAGAACAGCGTCTCGCCTTCGACTTCCATTCCCACCTGGTTTTGGGTCTTGGCCTTGGCCTTGTGGACGAGAAAAGTCTCGGGGTCGATGTAAAGGATGGAAGAGTGGCCGTCCGCCAGGGTTTGCTCGATGACGTAATAGTCCTTGCCGTCGAGGGGTTCTTTGTCTTTCAATGTGTACGAGATTCCGTGTTTCTCCGGGTTGAGCAGAGAGTCATTGCCCATGGCCTGGCGCTTGAAGTCCGCGGCCTGGCTTTCGGGAAGCTCCTCGGCGACTCCCGTCATGGGGTTGATCATCCAGGCCTTCTCTCCATCGAACGCCTGGGTGATGACCATGCCCATGAACTCCATGTCCATCCGCATCTTGTCCGGCTCCTTGAGATACATGGTCAGGGATCCGGAAAAACCCATCTGGATCATCTCCAGGCTTCCACTCATGGTCGTGTCGGTGATCTTTTCCAGGTTTTTACGGCCGCCCTGGGCGTCGATCATCTTTTCCAGGATATCCTGGGCTGTCTGGGCCTGGGAGAACGAGGGCATCATCGCGGCCGTCAACAACACGGTCAGAACGAAGACAAAGCTCTTTTTCATATAAGTCTCCTTCAGATGAAAATCTCAGGATTTACTACGGATATTCTACGATAAAGTTTCCGCACGGTCACCTCTCCCCGTCGGATAGGGGCGGCCGGCTCCGGTGGAAGGAGATGCGGATGCGGTCGCGGACCTCTTCTTCGATGCGGGCGGAGGCATATCGGGCTTGGGACAGATAGCGGACATGGGCCCGAAGGTAGATCAGGCCCTGTTCGCAGATCGCGTTCAGCCAGGGCCCCACGGCGGTTTCGTCCATGACTTCGGGGGTCTGTTCGACAAAGGTGATCCGACTCCGGAAGGTCATCCGGTTTTCCTGGGAGGATCGGCGCTCGGCATAGAGATTCCATCCGTCATAAAGCTCCAGATAACCGATGTGAGGCTGCCAGCGCTCGGCCCAGCGCCGATACCGGTCGGTCAATCTCCGGTTGGTTTCCAAAAATCGCTCGTCGGCCGACATGTCCCGGGTGATGAACCCCATGAGTTCCCGGGCGGCCTTTTCCCAGGGAGCGTAGATCGGCAGAGCCAGCATGCGGTAATAGGCGAACCAACCCCTCGGAATCCAGTAATCTCGGAAGAGAAAAGGCGAATAATTGGAAAACGGCTGGACCCATTCGTGGGAGGGGTAACCGTGAAGGTTCAGGTGGATATCGGGGAGCCAGGTCCTGAAAATGTGAGGCCGGACCAGCGCCTCGGGCAGCAGGTCGCCGGCCGAACCCGCCTGGTAGCCGATATCGACGCCCAGGGCGCCGTAACGGCCGGCGTGCAGGCTGTGCAGGGGGGCGATCTTGTGGAGTTCACGGACCAGGGCCGCACCGTCCGGATTTTCCATCGGTTGAATGACGATGTTGATTTTTTTGGCCGTATCCCGGTAAGCCTTGTCCCTGGCGATGAGTTCGGCGAATTTCAAGCTGTAGTTCGTGGCGGCGACCTCGTTGGCGTGCTGGCGGGCGGTGAGATGAAGAGTGGGCTTGAAAGTGATCAGTCGGGGAATGGAGACATAGCGGTCGAGGGGCGTGTAAATCTCGATAATGGGAATATCCCGTTTTTCAAACGATCGGCCGGCGATATGGGTTTTCAGAACGGGAAACCGGCCGAGGCGTTCGACAATCTCCAGACATGTTTCGGGATCGATGATCTCCGTCGTCGGGACCAGGCTTTCCTGGAGTTCGGGCGGCGGATGCGGCGCGGCGGAGACCGGCTCGACTCCGACGACCGGAATCGTCTCTTCCTTTTCCAGGTCCTTGTGGCGGATCCGGGCCCGGATCGACGCCAAATCCGGATACGCAAAGGTTTCGGCCGCCAGGCTTTTTGCGGAAAGCTCCCTCAGCGATCCCAGGATATCGATGAGATCGCGGTATTCTTTTTCGCGTTCGAACTCGATTTCGACGAACAGGCTCTCCAGTTGGTCCCGCCAGCCGCTGTAAAGAAGGCCGGGGACGGACATCTTCATGGGTTTGAGAGCGGGAAAGGCGAGCGTTCTTGCGGCCGGCTCGCGGTTTGTCTCCTTCCAACGGACTTCGAGTTCGGGAGTCCGGGCGGCCCAATCCTCGAAAACGACGGAGACCGAGCCGGGCCGGCCTTCCCGTGAGGCATGAATCATGGGCAGGACGTTGCCCGGCGCGGATGACCGCGAGGCGTCCGGGGGAAGGTCGTCGTCATCAGGATCGAAACCGGTGATGCCCCGCAGGAAATCCAGCGTGTCGAAGTAGATCTCGTCATGCAGGGCCTCGAGGGAGCTGACGATTTCCTCGTCGAGTTCGTGGCGGAAATCGGGCTCGCTGAAGCGGGCTTCGACAAGGAGCCGTTTGAAGTACGGTTGCTTGGAAAACGTGGGAGCATTTTTTGTTTTCTTCTGGATAAAGGCGTTGAGGGGTCGGAGGACCTCTTCCTGGAAGAAGTCCCAAAATTTCTCCAGGTCGGTTTGGAGAGACCTGTCCAGAAGGATGTCTTTCCCGCTCCGAACGGTCAGCCAGCCCGTCGTGACCGTGGCCGATCCCCACTCGGGCAGAATGTTCAGATACGGGATCTCCCGCAACCTGGGCTGGAAACTCTGTTGAAGAATAAGACCGTTTCTGGAATCGTAAACCGAAACTTCGTAGACCGGATCGGCGGCATCCTTGATTTCGACCGCGATGCGATCCAGAGGAACGTCAAGGTCACGGGACAGAATATCATCCACGGGATAGAGTTCCTGAAGCCAGCGCGAAGGTTCGGAATAGAATCTTTTCGGCCGGGAGCGGTCTTCCTTGACAGCGGCCGCCCGTATGACAATCCGGTGAACCGGCTTGTCTTTGAGCAGGGGCAGAATCCGTTCGTGCAGCCAGAAAAACCCGGGTTTGTAGGCCGAAAGGACCTCAACCTGGGGATCCCGTACGCCCTTTTCGATCAGGAGATCCGCGATGCGGCCCTCGACCTCCCGGCGGACGGCCGGCGATTCGCTGACGCCTGCGCTGACCTTGAGATCGGCGGGGACACTTTCCAGAGCTTCGATCGTTTCCCGGACGGCGGTGAGAAGGTCGTCCACCTCCCAGACGAAATCCTTGTCTTTGCGGAAGACGGTTTTGCCGTCCCGCAAGGAGGCGCTCTCGAACGAGAAGGCGCCGGGCCGGAGGTCTTTTTCCATGCGATCTTTGAGAAACGATTCGAAATCGGGATTGGCCGCCGGGAGAACCAGACGCAATTCCAGCGATTCCAGATTTCTGTTTTTTAATTCTTCGATCAGTTTTTCGGCCTGAAGAAGAAAATAGGCTTCGGCGCCTCCCTTCTCCCCCTTGAGAAGCGATTCGAAATCCCGGGCGACGTTCTCCAGAGCCGGTTGTCCGGATTCGAATTTTTGGAGATGCGGAAACGTCCTTCCCATGTAACGTAGAAGTTTGTTCAATGCCGACCGGTCGGTTGCGGTCAGGACCAGGGCGTGGGATTTCCCGAAGGCTCGAGGAACGATCCGGACGAATCCCTGAGCGTTTTCGAGAACGGGGATGCTGAGCCGTCCCAGGCGGACCAGATCACGGGTCAGGGCGGTGTCGCCAACCAGAAGAGGTGCGGTCAGGGATTTCGGACTCCTGACTTCGGAATCCAGCATGACGGTCGGGAAAGAAGCCCCGGCCGTCGACAACATGAGACGCGTCGTCAAATCCGGCAAACCGGAAACGGGAACGGAGGCGGGGATGATGACGGATGCGACCAGGTCGTCGGGAATGCCGTCGTTCTCGACATCGGCATAAACGCCCTTGACGGTGAACACGTCCCTGAGATCGAATTCCCGTTCGGAAGCCGTCCGGGGCGGCTGGCGGAAGGCGGGTGTCAGAAGTCTTTTCACGGCTCCCATCCGGGGCAGGGAAACGTGCAGGGATTTTCTTCCGTGACGGAGCTCAAAGTCGATACGGGCGCATCCCGGATAAGACAGGAGCTCGGTTCTCTGTCCCTTCAGACGCTGGCTCTGCAGGATGTCGAGCATTCTGTAGGCTTTTTTCTGGTCGTCCTCGTCCGGGAAGTGGATTTCGACAACGAGCCGGGCGATTTCTCCGGAATCGAAGGATAAAACGTCGAGCGGCGATCCTTCCGGCGGCCGGCCCGGAAAGTCATAGACCGCTTCGCGAAGAATGGTTCTCTGGAAGAGGATATTCTCCGCCGCCAGAAATTCTTCCAGGTCCTTTTCCAGTTTCATGTAGGTCGGGCCTGTTTCCCGGCCCCAGATCTCCCAAAAATACGGCCAGCGGAGAAAGAAAGCCCGGCCCGTCTTCAACAACGCGTCCTCCGAGCCGGCCAGACAGGCGATCCCCCTGCGCCCGCCGTGGGTGAAGAGAAAAACGCGCCCCTCGTTCGGACCCAGTTTTTTGAGATCGATCCTGTTGTCCCGGGCGATTTCCTGAACCCATCGCAACCGGGAGCCGATGAGAATGGGAATGGCGTGACCCGGCCGTCCGCCGGCTTCGGATTCTTTGCGGACAAGATCGAAATCCAGAGCCAGGCTTTCCAGGTTGGCCCGGGCGGCGATATCGGCGGCCAGGGCCAGCTCGACGGGGGAGGCTTCGTCGGGAATGATAATGGAGAGGGCGATTTTTTCTCCGAAGCCGTCGCCGTCCATATCCAAAATGCCTTTGCCGGGGGCAAAGACCTGGGAGAGGCTGGAGACATCCGCCGCCAGCGGCAAAATTCCGCAGATCAACACCGCAAGAATGGGAAGGGTTTTTTTCACGACCGTCTCTCCTTTGCCCGGCACTCAAGGCATTGTAACATCATCCGCGCGCAGCCTGTCAAATCCGATGACTTTATCTACAACAGGTTGTGGGGGGCTTTGTTCTTAGCAGCATATATTGATTTTTTACTTGACAACAGTCCCTTTTCTCCCTATAATATTATCAGAAAATTAGTCAGCGAGAACAAACAATGAGTTTCAGGCATATCCGGTACTTTATCATCTTGTTTATGGCCATCTTTTTCCTGGCCGGAAGCCCACCGGAATTCGGGCAGGAAAACGAGTTTTTTCACGGGTTCCTGATTCCCAAACCGGTGATCAGCATCGGCTTGGGAGACAATCTTCAGGATATTCTGATCCGATCCTCCTCGGGCATGACGATCTATGAAATTCACGGCGGATACACCCTTCTCGCCGAGGACGCCGACGAGGTCCGGGTGCGGGGGGCCGGGGGCAAACTTGCCGAAAAGTATGTTCTTCTCGCCGGCCAGGCCAAGGAGCGGCGGGAAGCGGATCTTCTGGCCGAAGACCTCAAGATGCGGACAAAGGCCAGGATCTATGTCGAGGAAGACCGGCAGGCCGATATCGGCGGAGTCTTTCAGGTGAAAGTGGGGGATTTCCTGACTCGCGGCGAAGCCCTCGAAGCCCTGACCGCCCTCAAGAAGCAGGATTTTTCCGACATCTGGATCATTCGGGAGATCCTCGGCGAGCGGGAAACCCGGCCGAACTGGATTCTCCTTGACGGAGAAATCAAGCCCCTGAGCGCCGAAACGGTGCTTTACTTCGTTCCCAGTCATCCCGAGAGCTTTCTGTCCTATAACGGACGAAGCTACAGAGGGTTGTTTATCCTTAGGGGGACAAGGAAGGGCGTTGTCCTCGTCAATCTGTTAAATCTTGAGGATTACCTCAAGGGGGTGGTTCCCGGGGAGCTCTCTCCCTACCAATTCGGCAAAATTGAAGCCCTCAAGGCTCAAGCCGTCGCCGCCCGGACCTATGCCATGAAGAACCTCGGCCAGTACCGGGATCTGGGCTACGATCTGGTCGATACGCCCCGATCCCAGCTTTACGGAGGAATGAGCGCGGAGCACCCGCTGAGCACCCGGGCCGTCGAAGAGACCGCCGGGGAAGTGATTCTTCACCGGGGCGAGCTCATCAACGCCCTCTACACCAGCACCTGCGGCGGTATGACCGAGGATGTGGAGAATGTCTTTTCCGGCAGCCCCTCACCCTACCTGAAAAGCACGGAATGCACATATGAAAAACAGGCCGAATGGCTTGTCGAAGGCTGGAAAGGACCTGCGGTCATCGAAGCGGGCGGGCGGAACATTTCTCCCGATATCGCGTTTCTTGCGGCTTGGGGAATCATTCCTTTCTCCTCAGGCGCCGCGTTTTTTGCCGAAGAGATTCCTCCCACGGAGGCCGCGGACTGGATTTCCGGAGCCCTGAAAACCCTGGGGATGAACGGCGATGCTTATGACCCGGGTCCGGATCCTCTGAGCTTCGCAAACCTGGCGAAGATGATCGTTCGCTCGTTTCGTTGGCGGGACCGGGTGGAGAAGCTCATGCTTGCCGGCGAAGTGAATTTCGTTTTGCGCGATTCTCCATCCGTTTCGGCCGAGGATCGGCCGGCTCTGGCCTATCTTCTCCAGGCCGGTTTCTTTCCCTCTTTGAGGCAAACAGGCGATCTCGACAAACCGGTGACCCGGGCCGATCTCGCTCTCAGCCTTTCGCGGATCATCGCTTCATTGAAGGAGCCCTGGCAGCAGGGCGTTTTCCGCGGGCGGGACAAGGAGACGGGCATTTTCGAGATGTCCCGGGGTTCGGAAAACATAACGGTGACAGCCGTTCCCCAGCCTTTTCTGATACGGAATCTCGACGGCGACCGGTCGCTGGCCTCACACCTTGTTCTTCTGGGAGGAGAGACTCTGCGCTGGTTTGAGAAAGAAGGTCGTGCTCCCGTCATCGAAGTGGTTTTCCCCGTGCAATCGAACGTCCTCGACCGGACATCCCGCTATCATCGATGGCAGGTCCGGAAATCGATCCGGGAAGTCGAGGCCTTGATCAATCAGTTTCACCCATCCTCGGACGAACTTCTCGATGTCGTGGTCCGCAAGCGCGGCAAGTCCCGCCGGGCCGTGGAAATCGCCGTCCGGAGAAAGGGCGGGGATCTCACGGTCCGGGGTCTCAGAGTCCGGTACGTGCTCGGCCTCCGGGACACCCTATTTGTCATCGACCGGGAATACGACGCCGACGGACGCGTGACACATTTCACTTTCTCGGGTCGCGGCTGGGGACACGGCGTCGGTCTCTGCCAGGTCGGCGCTTACGGTATGGCCCTGTCCGGCGCCTCCTATAAGGATATCATCAAAAAGTATTACACCGGTGTGAAAATCGACAGGCTCTGATTCTTCCCTTTGCTTTTTTCCCGTCTCCGTCTTACAATCCTAAACTTGGATTTGGAAGATGAAACGACCGACTGAACCTGTTCCCTTGGCGACGGCCCTCATCCCCATCCTGTTTCTCATCCCGGCCCTGGCGGTCACGATCATCATGTTCAAGCTGCCGGCCCATATCCCTCTTGTCTGCGCTTCAGCAGTGGCCGCGGCCGTTGCCATGTCGCGGGGGCATCCTTGGCAGACGGTCGAAGACGGCATGATCCGCGGCATCACCCTGGCTCTGCCCGCTGTTCTGATCCTGCTTGTCGTGGGGATCATGATCGGAACCTGGATTCAGGGTGGAATCGTCCCGGCCATGATCTATTACGGGCTCAATCTTCTTTCTCCGGGCCTCTTTCTGGCCGCCGCTTTTGTCACGTGTACGGTGGTCGCCCTCGGCACAGGATCTTCCTGGTCCACGGCCGGAACGGTCGGGGTGGCCCTTATCGGTGTCGGCGGCGGGATGGGCATCCCGCTGCCCATGGTCGCCGGAGCGATCGTTTCCGGAGCGTATTTCGGCGATAAAATGTCGCCGCTTTCGGATACCACGAATCTGGCGCCGGCCGTTTCGGGAACCGACGTTTTTTCCCATATCCGGCACATGGTCTACACCGGTCTTCCGGCCTATCTCATCGCGCTTGTGCTCTACGTCATCCTGGGCTTGAAATTTTCCTCCGGCAATCTGGAAAGCGGAGGCATCGACCTCATTCTGCGGACGCTTCAAGACAACTTCACCATCCATCCGGTTCTTCTGGCCCCGCCTCTCCTGATCATCGTCATGGTCGTTCTGAGGATCAAGCCCCTGCCCGCGCTCTTCGGGGGAACCGTGATCGGTTCGATTTTCGCCGCGGCATTTCAGTCCCGGGGGTTGCGGGAAATCGTCGATGCCGCCCAAACGGGATTCCCCTCGGCCACAGGGGTTGCGGCGGTTGATGATCTCCTCACCCGGGGAGGTCTGGAGAGCATGATGCCCACGGTCGGACTTGTCATCTGCGCTCTGTCTTTCGGCGGAATCATGGAGAGGACGGGGATGCTGGGCGCCGTTGCGGCCGCACTTCTCCGCAGGGTCAAACGGCCCGGGGGTCTGGTGGCCACGACGGTTTTCAGTTCTCTGGGCATGAATATCGTCGCCTCCGATCAATATCTGGCTATCGTCATTCCCGGCCGGATGTACAAAGAGGCCTACGACAAAATGGGACTTCATCCAAAGAATCTCTCCCGTGCTTTGGAGTCCTCCGGGACGCTGACTTCTCCGCTTATTCCCTGGAACAGTTGCGGGGCATTCATGCATGCCACACTGGGCGTCAGCCCCCTGGCCTATCTTCCCTATGCTTTTCTCAACCTGCTCATTCCCCTGATCACGATCGGATATGGTTACGCGGGAATCTCCATGGCCCCCGCGGAGGGCCCGGTGGAATTGCAAAAAAACGGCGGATCCGGCGCAGCCGGCAAAACAGGAGAACACCATGAAAAATAGCGGACTGAATGCCGACAAAACCGAAGCCCGGGAATACCAGACCCCGTCATCCGGGATCTTTTTCAAGGCGGACCGTGTTCTTTGTGAAAAGACGACGGCTTTTCAACAAATCGAAATCATCGATAATAACGCCTTCGGGCGCGTCCTTCTGCTTGACGGGCTGGTCCAGACCACGGAAATGGATGAATTCAACTATCACGAAATGCTGGTCCATCCGGCTTGCTCCTCCCATCCGGCACCCCGCAATGTCCTGGTTATCGGGGGAGGGGACGGAGGCGCGTTGGGCGAGGTTCTCAAGCACCCGGTGGAAAAGGCCGTCCTGGTCGAAATCGACTCCGGCGTCATTGAGGCCTGCCGGGAATTTTTTCCCTGGCTCGACAATGCGCTGAAGGACCCCCGGTCCGAACTCGTCATCGGCGAAGGAAACGCTTTCGTCCGGGATACGGATCTCCGCTTCGATGCCGTTCTTGTGGATTCTTCGGATCCCGTCGGCCCCTCGACGGTGCTTCACGATGAAGGCTTCCACGCCGGACTCAAAAGAATTCTCAACCCCGGGGGTGTCATTGCCGCCCAGGCCGGTTCTCCTGTTCTTCACCTGGACGCCCTGACCGCAAAGAGCCTTTTCCTGAAAAGGCTCTTCAAATATTCCCGCTACTATCTGGGTTCCGTCCCGACATATCCCGTGGGGACGTGGTGCTACCACTTTCTTTCCGACGCCGTCGATCCGCTCGCCGTGAGGGACCTCCGCATTCCCTCCGGCCTCAAGTATTACAACGCCGAAATCCACAAGGCCGCCTTTGCCCTTCCCAATTATCTCCGTTGCTTGGCTTAGGGAAAGACTAGCGCTTGTTGAGGGCGCCGAGCATGTCCTCGGTCATGCGGGCCAAGTCGTAATCCGGACTCCAATCCCATTCCTCACGGGCCGCCGTATCGTCGATCGAGGCGGGCCAGGAATCGGCGATGTCCTGCCGGAAATCCGGCTCGTAGGTGCAGACGAAGTCGGGCCGATGTTTTTTGATTTCCGCGGCCAGCTCGCCGGCCGAGAAACTCATGGCCGTCACGTTAAAATTCGCGTGGTGGCGGAGCCGCCCGAAGTCCGCCTCCATCAAGTCGACGATGGATTTCAAACAGTCGGGCATGTACATCATGGGCAGTCGCGTGTCTTCTTTCAGGAAGCATTCGTACCGGCCGGTCTTGACGGCTTCGTAAAAAATGGCCACGGCGTAGTCCGTCGTTCCGCCGCCGGGAAGAGTTTTGTGGCTGATGATGCCGGGGAAACGGCAACCGCGGACATCCAATCCATATCTCCGGACATAATAATCGCAGAGCATTTCTCCCGCCACCTTGGTGACGCCGTAGATCGTCCGGGGATCGAGGACGGTGTCCTGGGGTGTCGACTCGCGGGGAGTGGCCGGCCCGAAAACGGCGATCGAACTGGGACAGAACATGCGGACGCCGTCAAGCCGTCGGGCCGCTTCGAGAACATTGTAGAGGCCGTCGATATTGACCTTCCAGGCTTTATCGGGTGTTTTTTCTCCGGAAGCGGAAAGGATGGCCGCCATATGATAAACACCTTCCGGGCGGTGCTTTTGAAAAAGCGCCGCAACGGCATCGCCGTCCGTGACATCGAGACGTTCGAAAGGAATGCCGGCCGTGTTTTTCGGATCGGGAAGAGCGATATCCGTGGCCAAGACATGATCGGCACCGTGCTTTTCGGCCAGAAGCGCCGTCAATTCGGAACCGATCTGGCCGGCGGCTCCCGTCACAAGGATTCGTTTCATCTGAGCGGCCATGGACACCTCGATATGTGGAGTCAAAAAAACAAGGCTATCTTATATCCCGGGTGGCGGGGGGAAGTCAAATTTCCCCTGATCCGCATGTTTCGGTATAATATCAACCGGGATCCGCCCGGAGTCGAAAATGCGGAGGTTGTAAACGCGGAGATGTCGAAATCGCGCATCGCCCTTGTGACGGGAGCCGGCCGGGGAATCGGCCGAGCCGTGGCCCTTCGTCTGGCCGGTGAACCCGAAATCACGGCCGTCGCGATTCATTTCCGGAGCATCGCCCGGGATGCTGAGACGACGGCCGCCGAGGTTCGAAAGCTCGGCAAGGAGGCGGAGACCTTCAAGGCTGATTTCACCCAAGCGCCGGCCGCCGCCGCGATGATTGCGGATGTCGAAACCCGCCTCGGCCCTATCGATATTCTTGTCAACAATGTCGGGCCGTTTTTCCTCAAACCTTGGGCGGAGCTTGAAGACGGCGACTGGGAAAAGGCCTTCAACGACAACCTCCTTTCGACCTTCCGAGCGGTCCGGGCCGTGCTGCCGGGGATGAGATCGCGGCGATGGGGCCGCATCGTCAACCTGGGATTCAGCCGGGTCGGGCAAAACGTCGCTTTTCCCAATATCGCGCCCTACGCCGCGGCCAAGTCGTCTCTCCTCATTCTGACCCGGACGGCGGCCGTGGCCGAGGCGGATCGCGGCATCACCGTCAACATGGTCTCTCCGGGTCTTATTGAAGGCGGTGTTCTTCCCGCCGGGGCGAAGCTCAAAGCCATGGGTGTCGGAAAACCGGCCGATGTGGCCGAAGCCGTGGCCTTCCTGGCGTCGGACAGAGCCGCGGCCGTGACCGGAACGAATCTCATCGTTTCGGGAACCTGGAAAATGTGATCATTCGGCCCCCGGGCTTTTTCGGGGATGGTATAATAAATAAGTCAAGGGAATAACGATGAAGAGATGTCTTGTCTTTGCCTCGGGACTTTTTTTGGTCCTCGGACTTGCCGCCCAGGACATCCGCCATGTGAGCCGGGTGGTCAACATCGAGATCCCCGTGAGGGTTTTCAAGGGCGATGTCTTTATCGAGGACTTGAACCTGGACGATTTTGAAGTCTTCGAGGACGGCGTGCCTCAAAAGATCGAGGCCGTCTATCTGGTGAAAAAGACCCATGTCGAGCGCAGCCAGGAGCGTTCCAAATTCAATCCGGCCACCGGGCGCCATTTCTATCTTTTCTTTGAATTGAGCGATTACGATCCGAGAATCGGCGGCGCTTTGGAGCATCTCGTCCGGAATGTTCTCATTCCCGGAGACAACCTGGCCATCGTCACACCCATGAAAACCTACCGGATGAAAAGCGAAACCTTCGAAATTCTGGGGCCGGACAGGGTCATCAGCCAGCTTGTCGGGCTGATCCGGAGGGACGCCATGGTGGGCAATTCCCTCTATCGCGACACCCTGAAGGAATTGACCGGATTGTCCCGGGCCATGGCCTCCGCGGTGTCGCTGGCCGCCCAGGACCCCGCCAATCCCACGAACCGGATCGTCGAAATGACCGCAACGTCCTCGCCTGTGGATCCCTCGGTCACGGTGGACGAGCTGCTTCAGAGATACGCCGATGTTCTGGAACGCATCAACCGGATGAGATCCGTCGACCAGAAGAAGCTGTTGGAATTCGCCTCCCATCTTCGGGAACTTGACGGCCAGAAGGCGGTGTTCCTGTTCTATCAAAGGGAGTATATCCCCAAAATCGATCCCAAGATCCTCAACACCTACAGCAGTCTCTACATGGACCGCCCGGACATTCTCCAGACCGTGGCCGGCCTGTTTGATTTTTTCCGCCGGGAATCGAGCCTTGACGTGGATTTTGTCAAGAAGGCCTTCGCCGCCGCCTCGACAGCGGTTCACTTCCTGTTCTACTCCCGTCCCATGGAATCCGTTCCCGGAGTGATCATGGAAGAGCAGTCCGAGGATATCTACGCCCCCTTCATCGAGATGGCTCAGGCCACCGGCGGCTATTACGACGCCTCATCCAACCCGCTGATGCTCATGCGGAACGCTTTGACGGCCTCGGAAAACTACTACCTGCTGTATTACATGCCCAAGGAATTGACGGCTGACGGCCGGTTCCGGTCCGTCGAGGTCAAAGTCCGAAGCGGCGGTTATCGGGTCAGCCATCGCGCCGGCTATATCGCCGACTGATTCCGCCGATCCCTTATCTTAACGGCAATCCCGGCCCGCCCACAACTCAACTTTCCGTGAGAGTGCGGGTCTGAAGGCGTTGCAGGATTTCGGGAATCACAGGCTGGGTTTTTCGGCGGCCTTCCTCGATCATGGATTTGGCCTTGTGGAAATCGAAGATGCTGGCCGAATGGAGGGCCGGACGGATCAAGAACTCCGGCGGATGTTTTTCGAGGGTATTTTTCGTCAGTTGATCCTGCATCAGAAAAACCGAATTTTCGATGACGTCCAGGATATTCGGCCGGGTCGGGGCCAGCTTGTCCAGCCAGCTCTTTTTCCCATAGAACTTCATGGCCGAACGCTTTTCGCGGATGAAATGGTGGTTCAGGTCCACCGCGATCACGATATCCGCACCCAGGCGGCGGGCCACGGTCACCGGAAGAGGATTGATGACGCCGCCGTCGACCAGATAGCGTTTTCCGATCCGGGCGGGTGTGAAGATGCCGGGAATCGAGATGCTGGCCCGAATCGCTTCGATCATATCGCCCGTCTTGAGAATCACCTCGCGGCCTGAATACAAATCCGTAGCCGTGGCGGCGAAGGGAATGCGGCAACTCCGGAAATCCGGGTCCGGGATGACGTCTTTCAGGAGGGTTTTGATCTTTTCCCCGTCGAAAAAACCGCGTTTGGGAATCACCGGATCGAAATGCCGGATCACGTCATTCCATTTGATTTTCAGCAGGTAATCCGTGAATTCCTTCCAATCTCCGGCCGAGTAAACCGCTCCCATGACAGAGCCGATACTTGTGCCGGCCACGCAATGGATGGGAATTCCGGCTTCCTCGAGTCCGTTGATGACTCCGATATGAGCACAGCCGCGGGCGCCTCCGCCTCCAAGCGCGAGTCCGATCCTGGGCGTGCCGCGGCGGCCGCCGTTGTTCATTTTCGTCCTCTATCCCGACTCAACTCCGGATCTCCCGAGACCACGGCTTCACTCGAAGCCGGGTTGAACCGTTTTCATCATGAGGCTCCTTCTTGATCGGATATTATATCACTTCCCGTGAGGTCTTTCTTGAATTGGACGAGCGACGGCATGTGAATGTATATTTTATCCATGCCCAAAATGAAACGGCGTCCCATCCGTTATGAAGCGGCCCCGGATATCCAGGCGCTTTTCCTGGATATCGTCCGGACTCTGGATCTCCGCCATATCGACAGGGACAGGGTCGTCTGTCTCCGGAGCCGGGGATCGTCGGCCCGGCGGACGATCGCCCGGTGCCACGGTATGAGCAAGGTCCTCCAGATCGCGATGGGAAACAAGGCCTTCTACGTTCTCGAATTCCTGTCGGAGAGGTTCGACAAGCTGGGGGAAAAGGAGCGCGAGGAAACGGTCATTCACGAACTGATGCACATTCCCTTGAATTTCGGCGGCGGGTTCCGGCGCCACGACCGCGTGACGGCCAAAGCCGTCACCGCCATGCACGACCGCTACCGGAAGGCGAAAATGCGGAACGCGCCCTGAATCCCGGAACGGCAGGGCTTTTCAGGGGGAAGGCGTGATCACCCAACCCTGAGGACTTTGGCGCCCCTGATTTTTCTTTCCCGGATTTCCACCAGGGCGTGATTGGCGTCCTTGAGACCGAACTCGACGACTTCCGGCCGGATCGGAATTTCGGCGGCCAGTTTCAGAAACTCCGCAACGTCCGACCGGGTCACGTTGGCGGTGCTGACGATGGATTTTTCCATCCAGAGATCGTAGGCATAGTCGAGATCAAGAAGTTCGTCTTTGTCCGCGTCTTCTTTACCGATGGCGTTGATGACAAGCCGTCCGCCTCTTTCAAGATGCCGCAGAGACCGGACGATGGGTTTCCAGGCCGGCGTGGTGTCGATCACGGCCTGCAGACGTTCGCCGGGATCCTCCTCGATGTCTCCGGCCCACGCGGCGCCCAGCGCCAGGGCAAGCTCTCTCTGCTCGGAACTCCTGGCGAAGACAAAAATCCGGGATCGGGGATGGGTTCGGCGAACAACCTGGATGACCAGATGTCCGGAAGCGCCGAACCCGCTCAGGCCGAGATTCCCGCCGTCTTCCAGACCCGCGAGTTTCAATGACCGAAAACCGACAGCTCCGGCGCAGAGAAGCGGAGCCGCCTCGGAATCCGAAAAGACACCGGGAATCGGATAGGCGAATTCCTCGGGGACGACCATGGCTTCCGCATAGCCTCCGTCGGCGTCGCGGCCGGTGGCCTTGAAATCCGGACAAAGGTTCTCTCGGCCGCCGCGGCAGAAACGACAGTTTCCGCAGGTCGAATAAATCCAGGCGACACCCACCCTGTCTCCGGTTTTGAATCGAGAGGCTTTCGGACCGTTTCCCGCCACAGATCCGACAACTTGGTGGCCGGGGATCACCGGAAATCCGGGCGGCGGCGTCCGGCCCTCGATCTCATCGATTTCCGTGTGGCAGACACCGCAGGCGGAGACGCGGATGAGGATTTCGCCCTCGGCCGGACTCGGATCGGGAACATCCCGGAACGACAGGGGATTGCGGTTTCTTTTCAAGTCGCCGAGGCCGGACAATATCATGGCTTTCATGTTCGCGGCTTTCGTTTCGGTGATATTTTAAGTATAATACCACAATGCTGCTGGAATGTTTTCCCCCGCCCCCCGTCGGGCAGACCTCAATCCGGAGAAAAAACCATGCTGTCGAAGCAGGACACTTTTATCAAGGATAGACTTCCTCCCCGCCTGGCCAGGCTGGAAGACGTGGCCTACAATTTCTGGTGGTCGTGGAACCGGAGCGCCCGGGACCTGTTCAAGGCCGTTGATCGGATGCTCTGGTTCAACACACGTCACAACCCCGTTGTCATCCTCCGCGAAGTCTCTGATGAAAGGCTCAAGCAACTGGCGGCGGATCCGGCTTTTCTCCGTCGAATGGATGCCGTTCTCCTGGAAATGGATCGGCACTTGAAAGAATCGGAACACTGGTTCCATGCCAATTTTCCAAATCATGCCGGGGGACCCATCGCCTATTTTTCCGCGGAGTTCGGTCTTCACCGGTCTCTGCCGATCTATTCCGGAGGTCTCGGCGTTCTGTCCGGAGACCATCTGAAGGAAGTCAGCGATCTCGGGCTTCCCCTGATCGCCGTGGGATTTCTCTATGAGCAGGGCTATTTCCGCCAACACATTCAGCCCAGCGGCTGGCAGGAGTCCGTATACCCAAAGCTTTCGCCTGAGAAAGTCGCCCTGAGACCTCAGCTCTGTGAAAATGGTGAATGCCGAACCATCAACCTCGATGTCGGAGATCGCGTTGTCCATCTCCAGGTCTGGAAAGTCGATGTCGGCCGAGTGCCGCTTTACCTCATGGACACCGACCATGACGGCAATGCCCCCTGGGATCGTGAACTGACGGCCCGTCTCTACGGCGGCGACCAGGAGATGCGCATTCAGCAGGAGATTCTTCTCGGCATCGGCGGTGTGCGCATTCTCCGGGCCTTGGGCCTCGAACCCTCCGTCTGGCACATCAATGAGGGACATTCGGCCTTCATGCTCCTCGATCGCCTCCGCGAATATATCGCCGCAGGAAAAAGTCTCGCGGCCGCCAAAAAACTCGTCGCCGAGTCGACCGTCTTCACGACCCACACTCCCGTCCCCGCCGGACACGATGTTTTCCCCTATCATCTCGTCGAAAAGTATTTCCATCGTTTCCGCGAGGACCTCGGCCTGTCGCATGACGCCTTTATGGACCTGGGCCGGACCAACGGCGAGCATGTTTCGGGATTCAACATGACGGGACTGGCCTTGAGGCTTTCAGGGCGGGCCAATGCCGTCAGCCGTCTTCACGGCGAAGTCTCCCGGAGGATGTGGCATGTCCTCTGGCCGAAAAAAGAGGAAAAGGACGTTCCCATCGGTCATGTGACCAACGGCGTCCATGTTCCTTCCTGGGTCGGAGAATCCATGCACGCCCTTTTCCGCAAGCACATCGACCCCGATTGGCTGGACAAGCAGAACAACGGAACTTTCTGGGAGCACATTGAGGACATTCCCGATGAGGCGCTCTGGAACGCCCACCAGGATATGAAGCGGAAGATGCTCTCCACAATTCGAGAACGCGCCCGCCGGCAGCGCATCGAAAGAACGGCGTCGCCGGAACAGATTCTGGCCTCGGGCATTTTCCTCAACCCCGAAGCGCTGGTTGTCGGCTTCGCCCGCCGTTTCGCGACGTACAAGCGTTCGACGCTCATTTTCAGGGATTTCGATCGTCTGCTCCAGCTCGTCCACGACCGCGACCGTCCGCTGCAGCTTGTTTTCGCCGGCAAAGCTCATCCGGCCGACGACCCGGGCAAGAGGCTTCTTCAGGAAATATACGGAATTGCCATGAGTCCCCGCCTGGGCGGCCGGATCGCCTTCGTCGAAGACTACGACATGCAATTGGCCCGATATATGGTCCAGGGCGTTGACGTCTGGCTGAACACCCCGCGCCGGCCTCAGGAAGCCAGCGGAACGAGCGGTATGAAAGCGGCCCTCAACGGTGTGCTCAACCTGAGCATCCTCGACGGTTGGTGGGCGGAAGGATACAACGGCCGGAACGGCTGGTCGATCGACACCGGCCGGGAATGGCCGAACCATGAGGAACAGGATGCCGCCGAAGCCGCGGAGCTCTATCGCGTTTTGAGCGAGGAAGTCGTCCCGCTTTTTTATCAACGCGACCTCTCCGGTATGCCCCGGGGGTGGGTGTCGATGATGAAAGACGCCATCCGCACGGCCGGGGCGCGTTTTTCCGCCCGGCGCATGGTCCAGGAATACGCCCGGAAATACTATTTCCCGTCCTTGCCGAAATCCGGTTCTTCCCGCTCCGGCAAGCCGAAAACTTAGTCGGCCACCCGGATTTCGACTTCCGCAACCGACCAGGGATGGGAAGAATGTCCGCCCCTCTGCGTGATGCGGATGAACCGGGCGCCCCGTCCGTCCAGTTTCAGGCTTTGGACTGGATCAAGGGGGGCATGGACCAGATTCAGGGCAAAATCTCCGGCCGAATAGGCGAATTCGTGGGGCCACCAGTCCTTTCCGTCCAGGGAAGTTTCGACCAGCATATCGACGGCGAACGTGTGATAGTTTTGCAGGCGCAGCAGGACGCGTGTCACGTGCCGGGCCCGGTCCAGTTCGAATTGGAGATAATAGCCGCTTCGCCGGGGACGGATGGTGCTCCAGACGGTTGCCGGGTCGCCGTCGGCCAGGGCATCCAGACTTTCCGCCCCGATGTTCGATCGGGCCGTCCATTCTCCGGCGTCGAGCGGCCGGTCCTCGGGCTCAACCGAGGGCGGGCGTTCCGGGCGGATGATCTCGAAGACATGGTCTTCGCCCAAGCCCTGAAATTCCCGTCCGGCTCTGCCGGTCGGATAGCGGAAAACGCGGACGGGTCTTGCGTACGCGGAAAATTGTTCATCCAGACGGCGAAAGGTGTTTTTCACCCGGCTCTCGCCCCATGATCCGGGCCGGAAAATGATATACCGGACTTCGAGGGCATTCAGGATATCAAAACTGGGCCACGACGGAAAACCGAGAAACACGCTGCGGATATACCAGGCCGCCGGAGGGATGAAGCCGCTGTAGCCGTTGACGATGGCCTTGCCGTGAAAAAGGGAAAAGTACATGGGAATGGCTTCGGCGCTTACGGCGGAATAAAAAGGAATTTCGGCCACCGCAAAATCTCCCGGTTGGTTTCGGAGCCATTCATATGTCGGCGGAATGTCCCGTCCGACGGGGATGAAGGTTGTCCTCACGGGAACGGCGAGATATTCGGCGTTTAGAAAAACAAGAAGACATCCGGTCAAGACCGCGCGGGATCGCGTTGTCCGGAACTTCGACACCAGGGCTTTCAGCCCGAAACCGGCCAAAACGGACAGCCCCAGCATGATGAAAACGGTGTACCGTGCGGGCTCACGGATCCCCTTGAAACCGGGGACGAAATCGTACAACCAGGCGAACGGTGAGACGAGCCGGCCCTGGTCCGGCGTGTCGAAAGGGGACAGGCCGTTGAACAGAAATTCCCGGCCGAATGAAAGGAAAAGGGCCGCATACGCCAATCCGAGATAAAGATAAACGGCATCCCCGCTCTCATTCTTTTCGGAATTTCGGAGCCGGTAAAAAACCAGTGAAACGGCCAGCAGAATTCCGGCACCGCAAAGGGCGATGAAGGCCGGCTTGGCTTCGTTGTTTGCCGAGATTTCGGCGAAACCGGCCGAGAGGCTGCCGCCCCCCGTCAATAGAATCGCCGCGGCTACGGCCGCCCCGCCGGCCGCCACAACCAGAAGGGCGATGCGCAAACCGATCGGCGTGAAGGACAAAACCCGGTGCTTGACGGCCAGGCCGACTGCGGCCAGAGCCAGGGCCAGAAGTCCGGGAAACAGATATCGTTCGCCGGCGCCCAGGCTATGAGTGGCGGCGCCCCACATGACATTCGCCGGCCAGGCGGCGAAAAAATTGGCGAGGTCGGCACCGATCTCAAGTTCACGCTGGAAACGAAATGTCCGGAACAAGCGGAGGTAGGGAATCGAAAACAGAAACAGAACCAGACCTGAAACCGCGGCCGGAGGCAGGAGCTGAATAAAAAACGGAACTTTGTCCCGAGGGGGACGCAGAAAGACATAGAGAGGGAAAATGACGGCCAGGAGGGAAAGCAGGAACAACCCGTAATAGATGCAGGCCAACCCCTGCAAGGTGACGAAAAGCGAAAAAAGCACGGCGTTTTTCATAACCGGGCGCTCGAAATATTTGTGCAGATAAAGAAAGGCCAGGGGAATGAACCAAGCGTTGATCAACTGGAGGTGGGCCACATGCTGCATCTGATAGGAACAGAAAGTATAGATGATTCCGCCGGCGATGCCCGAAGTCGCGGATCGGGTGAGATGTCTCACAAGAAGAAAGGCGGCGAAGCCGTTCAGAACGAAGGCCAGGAAAAAAATGAAGTTATAAGCCAAAACGGGATTGCCTGAAATCCAGGCCGCGGGCAAAGCCATGACGGCCAGGGGAAAAAGATGTTCCGAGTAACTGACGGTGTCCGGGTGGGGATGAAAGACATTGCCTTGGAAAAGCCGGAACGGATCGGAAACGGCCTGGTTTCCCGTATGAGACAAAATCCAGGTATTTAAAAGACAGTCCAGGGGATCGTTCAGAGCCCTTGCGGGATGGAGGCTGAGGGGCAGCAAGTGGACGAAGGTCAGGGCGGCGAAAAGCAGGATGACCGCCGCTTTGACCACGGCCTCATGTTTCAATATCCGGCCTCCGGAATGAGACGACACCGCCGCGCTTGTAGGCTTGGGCGAAGACCCGATACCTTCGGGCGCCTTCGGCGATGCGTGCGATTTCGGTCTCGGTCAGTTTGCGGGCCACACGGGCCGGCGAGCCGAGGATGAGCGAACCTTCGGGGAAGGTCTTTCCGGGCGGGACCAGGCTTCCCGCACCGACGATGGAATTCGGGGCGATGGACGCGCCGTCGAGGACAATCGCGCCCATGCCGATGATGCAATTGTCGCCGATCCGGCAGGCATGGAGAACGGCGCTGTGGCCGACCGTCACGTCGCGCCCGAGAATCGTCGGCCCGTCGTCTTCCACATGAACGGAGCAATTGTCCTGGATGTTCGAACCCGGACCGATGACGATATCGGCCAGATCGGCCCGGATCACGGCGTTGTACCAGACGCCGGCTTCTTCTCCGAGAATGACACGGCCGATCAGGCGGGCGCCTTCGGCCACGAAGGCGGTGGGATGAATGTCCGGCCGTCTTTGTCTGAAATCGTGCATGGGATTCAACCTCCGATTCCAATCGTCATTCTGAGGAAGGGACCGCCGAGCCCGAGGTCGGGTCCGTTGGAGAGATAGTAGGAGTCATTGTGGATCCGAATCTCCCAACGGTTTGCGGCAGGTGTGTGAGAGTAACCCCCGCGGATTCCGAAAACAAGAAAAAAGCCCGACCGGTCGTCCCGCCTCCCGCCGATCCGGACCCAGCGATCGACGCCCAGGGAGGCCTGCAGCATGAAAAAAGCGTTTTCCAGGGTCGTCCCCACTTCGGGGAATCCGATCAGCCGGTCGAAATCGCCCGGAAAATCCGTGCGCTGGATTTTCCAGCGGAAAACTCCGCCTCCGATTCCCAGAAGAGGATAGAGGGTCCAGTCCGGCGAGTCCAGAAGATCGTATCCGATTTGAAACATGCCGTAGCCTCCATCGAGGAGGGAATCGTATCCGCCGCCCGACCGGCGTGGACCGATGAGACCGTAACCCTCACCGCCGAGAACCAGGCGCCGGCTGAAAAAGAGTCCCCCTCCGCCGACGGCCCAGAAATCCGTACCGTGACGGGGATAATCGACGGGGCTTCTATCCAGACGGGTCTGAAATTCTTCGATTTGAACATGATGCCATCCCGTCCCGAAATAACCCAGACTCCGGCTTGAGGCGCCGGATGAGCCTTCGGCGAAGAGAGCGCCTGCGGCCAGACCGGCTCCGATGACCGATAGAACCCAAACGGTTTTTTTCATTTCGGACCTCCTCGCCGCCGGTAAATCCGGGCGGCTCTTCTTAAGCCTTTTCAACGCGTATTATAGGCGATCCGTGGTCATTCCTGAAGTCTTTTGCGTTGAATTCCCGGGACCGATGTCATACAATCGAACTTTCTGCGGAGGTTGCCATTGAAAAAGACCCTGCCTGAGATCACCATTGCCGCGGCGCTTATTCCGGTCCTGTTTCTCATCGCCTCCCTGGCGGTCACCATCGTCGTCTTCAAGGAATCGGCCCATATCCCGCTCATCTTGTCGGCGGCCGTCGCCGCCGTCGTCGGCATCCTCCACGGCCGGAAGTGGAAGGACATCGAGAAGGGGATGGTCCACGGCATTACGCTTGCGCTCTCGGCCGTTCTCATCCTGATGATCGTCGGAACCATGATCGGCGCCTGGATCCAGGGCGGGATCGTTCCGGCCATGATTTTTTACGGATTGAAGGTTCTTTCCCCCGGCATTTTTCTTGTCGCTACTCTTCTCATCTGTTCCATCGTCTCCATCGGCACGGGTTCGTCCTGGTCGACGGCGGGGACGGTCGGAGTGGCCCTGATCGGAGTGGGACAGGGCCTGGGTGTCCCGATCCCCATGACGGCCGGCGCCATCATCTCCGGCGCCTATTTCGGAGACAAGATGTCGCCGCTTTCCGACACCACGAATCTGGCTCCGGCCGTGGCCGGAACGGACCTCTTCACCCATATCCGACACATGCTGGCCGTGGTCGTTCCGGGGTATGCAATCGCGTTGATCATCTTCGCCGTGCTGGGCACTCGATTTGCCGGAGGCCGGATGGAGACGGGGGATATCGATTTCCTCCTCAACACGATCGATGCGAATTTCTTCATCCATCCCATCCTGCTGCTTCCGCCTCTTCTTGTCATTGTGATGGTTGTCTTGAGAATTCCGCCGCTGCCCGCACTGCTGGGAGGAACGATCATCGGCGGGATTTTCGCCGTTGTCGCCCAAACCGCCTCTTTGGCCGAGGTCGTCCGTGCCGCTCAATCCGGTTTCGAATCCGCGACGGGGGTCGCCATGGTGGACGAGCTTCTCACCCGGGGCGGTCTTGAAAGCATGATGTCGACCGTAGCCCTGATCATCTGTGCCCTGTCGTTCGGCGGCATTATGGAACGAACGGGCATGCTGGAAGTTCTGGCCGCGGCGCTCCTCAAGAGGGTCCGGTCCACGGGGTCGCTTGTGACGACGACCGTCCTGAGCTGCATCGGCATGAACGCCGTCGCCTCCGACCAGTACCTGGCCATCGTCATTCCCGGGCGGATGTATAAAAAGGCCTACGAGGATCGAGGTCTTCATCCAAAGAATCTGTCCCGCGCCCTTGAAAACTCGGGCACCATGACCTCGCCGCTCATTCCCTGGAACAGTTGCGGCGCCTTCATGCATGCCACCCTAGGCGTCAATCCGCTTCTCTATCTGCCGTTTGCCTTTTTCAATTTGGCCGTGCCGCTCATTTCGGTGTTCTACGGATATACAGGCATCACCATGGCTCGGGCGGAGCCCGCCGATGACGTTGCGACCGGGAAATAACGAAAGGATTCGCCTTCCCCAGGCCTTCGGAATTTCCGCGCCGGGATTTTTCCGGAATGCGATATCCGGAGCCGATGCGATCGTTATCGACGGGGGTTGCGCATGACGGCTCTGGATACGGCCGTCATTGCGTCATATTTCGCCGCGGTTCTCGGCCTCGGAGTCATTTTCCGCAGGCGTGCCGCCCGCAATCTCGACGCCTATTTCCTCGGCGGCCGGCGGCTTCACTGGCTGACGCTGGCCATGTCCGGATCGGTGTCCAATTTCGACATCACCGGGACGATGTGGATCGTCTCCATCCTGTTTGTCCTCGGCATGAAGTCCATGTGGCATCACTGGATGTGGGGATTCCTGATGGGGGCCTTCTTTCTCGCCTACATGGGGAAGTGGGTCCGGCGCTCCAATGTCATGACGGCCGCCGAGTGGATGGAGACCCGTTTCGGCGGCGGGACGGCGGGAAAAACCGCCCGGACCGCTTATGCCCTGATGGCCGTTTTGACCCTGGCCGGTTTCATCGGTTACGCTTTTCAGGGGATCGGAAAATTCGCCGCAACCACGATTCCGACGGAGTTCCTGGCCCGCCTGGTCCCATCCGGCTGGACGGCCGGACTGCTGACCGAACACAAGGCCGCTTTTCTGGCCGTGGTCATCATCGGCGTGACAACCGTTTACGTTGTCATGGGGGGGTTGTTCAGCGTTGTGGCCACGGACGTCCTTCAGACGGTTGTCCTGACCGCAAGCAGCATTCTCATTGCCGTGATCGCCTGGAACCGGACATCCCCGGAAACGATGGCCCGGCTACCCGGAGATTTCGCAAGTCTCAAGGTTCCCTGGAGGATTCCTGAATTTCAAGGCACATCGAACGCCGCCTTCGAGTTTTTCGGGGCCCTTGTTGTGATCTGGGTTATCAAGGGCCTTCTGATGAACGCCGGCGGCCCGGCTCAAATGTACGACTTTCAGCGGTTTCTGGCCGCCCGCAGCGACAGGGACGCGGCCAAGGTGGGCGCGGCCTGGAGCCTTTTTCTTGTCGTCCGATGGGCCCTGGTCATGGGCATTGTCGTTCTGGCCCTGACCGGAACCCGGGAGTTTTCCGATCCGGAAAAAGTCATGCCGGTCATTCTAGGAGATATCCTGCCTGCGGGAGTCAGAGGTGTCGTGATTGCCGGACTTCTTGCCGCCTTCATGTCGACCTTCAGTTCCACGGTCA
Source organism: Acidobacteriota bacterium (assembly GCA_033549365.1). NCBI lineage: Bacteria > Pseudomonadati > Acidobacteriota > Acidobacteriota bacterium. The sequence goes on along the minus strand of JAWSUF010000010.1, from coordinate 6,705 downwards.
ACAGCGGCGCGTCTTTTCTTGTCCGGGATCTCTGGCTGCCTTTCGTCCGGCCTGGGGCGGGGGAGCGGGAAGCCGTCCGCTGGAGCTATGCGGCCACGGTTTTCATCGTTGTTCTGGGTGTCGCCATCGGTCTCCAGTCAAGCTCCATCGCCGAAATCTGGAACTGGCTGATGGTGTCGCTCGGGGCCGGAGTCATCATTCCGAACGTCTTGCGCTGGTATTGGTGGCGGATGAACGGCTGGGGATATGCCCTGGGGATGCTGGGAGGCATGGGGCTGTCCATCGTGACTCTGTTTTTCAAGGATATGCCGGTTTTCGTCTCTTTTCCCCTGATCGTATCGGTCTCGTTCCTGGCATCGGTTGTCGGCTCCCTTGCGACACGGCCCACCGGACCCGAGGTTCTGGCGCGGTTTTTCCGATCCGTCCGTCCTTTCGGTTTGTGGAAGCCGGTCCGGGAAAAATCCTGCCTGTCAAAAGAGGGGCGGACTCGGCCGTCGGAAAAGCCGTCCCTGGCCATTCTCAATGTGGTTTTGGGGATGACGGCCATATTCGCACTCTACTTGGCCCCGATGTATCTTGTGGGGCATTGGGCCGGGCGGGCGCTGTTATGGCTGGGAATCGGAACGGCCGCCGTCCTGGTTCTTTGGCGGACCTGGTACCGGAATCTTCCCGGCGACGACGGTCTTTCGGTTTAGCCGCGGCGTTCGGGGCTCAGGTTCCGATGTGGATCTGGTCCTTGAGCTGGCGGAATGTCTCCAGGACGCGGTCGATCTGTTCGTCGGTGTGGGTCGCCATGTAGCTTGTGCGGAGCAGTGAGTAATTGGGCGGAACGGCGGGGGGAAGAGCGACATTGGTGTAGATTCCCGCGCTGAACAGGATTTTCCAGGCTTTCATGGTGTCCATCATGTCGCCGATGACGATCGGCACGATGGGTGTCTGGCTGTTTCCGATGTTGTAGCCCATGGCCCGGAGCTCGGTCCGCATTCTTTCCCCGACGGCGTTGACGCGCGTGATGCGTTCCGGTTCCTCTTCGAGAACGTCCAGGCAGGCCAGGACGGCGGCGACGTTGGCCGGCGGGAGGCTGGCGCTGAACATGAAGGGACGGGCGAAAATCTGGATCCAGTGGATGGCTTCGGTCGGTCCGCCGATGAAACCTCCGACCGAAGCGAAGGACTTGCTGAACGTCCCCATGACCAGGTCGACGTCGCCGACACAATCGAAGTGATGGGCCGTGCCGCGGCCTCCGCCGAGAACACCCAGGGAATGAGCGTCGTCGACCATGAGGCGGGCGCCGTATTTTTTGCAGATCGGAATGATGTCGGGTAGGGGGGCGATCTCTCCGCCCATGCTGAAGACGCCGTCCACGATCACGAGCTTGCCCGGTTCCTCCGGCAGGGACGCCAGGATGCGGGCGAGGTCCTCCGGATCATTGTGCTTGAAGTAGCGGGCATGGACATTTTTCTGGACCTTGGCCATGCGCACGCCGTCGATGATGCTGGCGTGGACTTCCTTGTCGGTGACGATGATGTCGTCTTTGTCCATAATGGCCGGGATCGTCCCGATGTTGACCTGGAAGCCGGTGCTGAAAACCAGGGTGGCGTCCTGGCCGACGAAGCGGGCCAGGCGTTCCTCGAGCTCAAGATGCATGTGGAGGGTGCCGTTCAGGAAGCGGGACCCCGTACAGCTCGTGCCGAATTTTCTGATGGCTTCCCGGGACGCTTCGACGACTTTGGGGTGATTCGTCAGGCCGAGGTAGTTATTCGATCCGATCATGAGGAAGGGCTTGCCCTCGATGATGACCTCGGTCCCCTCGGCCTTTTCAATTGGGATGAAATAGGGGAAGATACCCATGGCTTGGGCTGTGCGCGGATTGAGCGGATAGCCGTATTTCTGCGCAACCTGAGGGTCGGAATAGAATCCCTTGCATTTTTCGAAAAGATCCATCGGTCCTGCTTTCGCCGGCGGGCCGCCTCTTGAATCCGGGAGACGGACTCTCCCCACCGGATGCGACGCCTGCCGCTTCCGGCTCCGCCGTAAGAAAATTCGGTCCTAACTATAGAAAATCCCGGTTCGAAAGTCAATTCCGGTTGACAGACGTTCCTGTCGGAGACTACCATGCGCATGGATTTCCATCATCGATTTGAGGAGGCCATGATGAATCGTTTCCCGAGGACTTGCCTTGCCGTCGCGGCGATATTTCTTTTCGCGGCGCCCGCTCTTCAAGCCGTGAATGTCAAGGACACGCTGCTTCTTTCGCAGCCGGCCATCGGGCCCGACCGCATCGCTTTCGTCTATGCCAACGACATCTGGACGGCCGGGCATGACGGTGCGGATGTCCGGCGGCTGACCACGGACATCGGTGTCGAATCCAACCCTATGTTTTCCCCCGACGGATCGCTCATTGCCTTCAACGGCCAGTACGACGGCAACACGGATGTCTTTGTCGTGCCTGCCGGGGGCGGAGTTCCGGTCCGCTTGACCTGGCATCCCGGGGCCGATATCGTCCAGGGATTCACTCCGGACGGAAAAGCCGTCCTCTTCACGTCGACCCGCATTTCGGAAAATCGCGCCTACGGGCGTCTCTTTTCGGTTCCGGTCTCCGGCGGCCCTGTCGAGATGCTGGAAATTCCCTATATCGCCCGTGCGGCCATGTCCCCCGACGGCGGTCATATCGCTTACAATCCCTTCGGTGACAACTTCCTCCAGTGGAAAAATTACCGGGGGGGAACGTTTTCCCGGATCTGGATTTTTAAGCGAAGCGACCATTCCATCATCCACGTGCCCCAGCCCGAAGGCCGCTCCAACGACGCCGGCCCGATGTGGCTCGGCGGAAAGGTCTATTTCCGCTCCGACAGGAACGGCGAGTTCAACATTTTTTCCTTCGATCCGGCCTCGGGTGAGGTTCGCCAGAGGACGTTTTTCGAGGATTTCCCGGTCCTCATTGCCTCTGCTGGGGCCGGAAAAATCGTCTTCGAGCAGGCCGGGGCCTTTCACATGCTCGACGTTGATAACGATGCGATCCGGCGGCTCACAATCGGCGTCGCCGCCGACCTTCCCGAGGTTCGGGAGCGTTTCGCCAAGGGCGGCCGCTGGATCCGCAATGCCGCGGTTTCGCCCTCCGGGGCCCGGGCGGTTTTTGAGTTCCGGGGCGAGATTGTCACCGTCCCGGCCGAGAAGGGCGATCCCCGGAACCTGACCCGGACTCCGGCCGTTCACGAGCGTTCGCCCGTCTGGTCGCCGGACGGACGTTCGATCGCCTATTTCACGGACGCATCGGGCGAATATGAGCTCTGCGTCCGGAGCCAGGACGGCAAGGACAAGGGCCGGAGCTTCAAGCTCGGCGGGTCCGGTTATTACGGGTCCCCGGCGTGGTCTCCCGACGGAAAGAAAATCGCCTTCGCCGACAATTCCCTTTCGCTCTACTGGATCGATCTTGCGACCGGCGCCGTAAAAAAGATCGGCTCGGAATATCTCTATCAGCCCGGCGGGCAGGCCCGGCTTCATTCTTCCTGGAGCCGGGATTCCAAGTGGATCGCCTGCACATTCAGCACTCCGACTTATTTCCGGCGGGTTTTCGTCTATTCCCTCGATCAGGATGAGCTTTTTCCGCTGACCGACGGTCTGAGCGACGTCTCGGAACCGGTTTTCGACCCCTCTGGAAAGCATCTCTATTTCTTCGGCTCCACGGACGCCGGCCCCGTTCTTCAGTGGTTCGACATGTCGAATGTGGATATGCGGGCGACGCAGTCGCTCTACCTGGCCGTTCTGCGCAACGACCTGCCCAATCCTCTGGCCAAGGAGAGCGACGAAGAGAAGGGCGTATCGCCCCAGGATCCGAAAGCCAAGCCGGAGAAAAAAGACGACGCGCCGGCCGCCGTGCCCGTCCGCATCGATTTTGACGGCTTCGACCGCCGAATCGTGGCCGTTCCCGTCCAGCCGGGCGTCTTCCGGAACCTGCAGGCGGGAAATGACGGAAAAATCTATTTCCTCGAGGCCGCCCCTCCGCTCAACCCCGGCGTCCCCGGATCGAGAGAAACGTCCCTACGCGTCTATGATCTTGCGGCCCGAAAAGATGAGGTCCTGGCCTCAAATATCGACGCTTTCATGTTGACCGGAGACAGGAAAAAAATGCTGGCCGTCTCCCGGGGGACGTGGAGCATTCTTCCCGCCGCCGGCAAGCCCGAGCCCGGAAAGGGCAAACTCGACACCGAGGCGATCGAGGTCCGGGTCGATCCGAGGGCCGAATGGCGCCAGATGTTCGACGAGGCCTGGCGGATCAACAGGGATTACTTTTATGATCCCGGCTTCCATGGCGCCGACTGGACGGCCATGAAGGAGAAATACGCCGTCTTTCTGCCCCACCTCTCCTGTCGCGGCGACCTCAACCGCGTCATCCAGTGGATGTGTTCGGAATTGGCCGCCGGCCATCACCGTGTGGGCGGCGGAGACGTTCCCGGACAGCCGACCCGCGTTCCGGGCGGCCTTCTCGGCGCCGATTTCGAGATCGCCGACGGACGCTACCGGTTCAAGAAAGTCTATGGCGGCCTCAACTGGAATCCCGAACTCCGCTCTCCGCTCACTGAACCCGGCGTGGACGTCAAGGTCGGCGAATATCTGCTGGCCGTTGCCGGGCGCGACTTGGCGCCTCCGGACAACCTTTATGCCCGGTTCGAGAACACATCGGGAAAGATCATCGAAATCACGGTCGGACCGAATCCCGACGGAAAAGGCTCGCGTGTCGTTCAGGTCGTTCCGATCAACGACGAATTCGCGCTTCGCAACCGGGACTGGGTCGAAAGCAACATCCGCAAGGTCCATGAGGCCACGGACGGCCGGGTCGCTTATGTCTATGTTCCGAACACGACGACGCTCGGCCACATCTATTTCAAGCGGTATTTCTTCCCCCAGGCCGACAAGGATGCCATTATTGTGGACGAGCGGTTCAACGGCGGGGGATCGGTCGCCGATTACTACATCGATTGGCTCCGGAAGCCGGTCATTTCCTACTGGGCCATGCGCTACGGCGCCGACCTCAAGACGCCGAGCGCCTCCATTCAGGGACCCAAGGTCATGCTCATTAACGAGTCGGCCGGTTCCGGCGGCGATCTCCTGCCCTATATGTTCAGGAAGTTCGGAATGGGCAAGCTCGTCGGAACGGCGACCTGGGGCGGTCTGGTCGGAACGCTGGGATTCCCCGTGCTGATGGACGGAGGGATGGTGACGGCGCCCAACCTGGCTTTCTGGGACGAAGGGGAAGGCTTCGGCATCGAAAACGTCGGTGTGCCGCCGGATATCGAGATCGAGCAGACGCCCGCCGACGTCATCGCCGGCCGCGATCCACAACTCGAAAAGGCGATCGCGCTCATGCTGGAGGAACTCGAAAAGAATCCGCCTGTGACGCCGAAGCGGCCGCCGTTCCCGATCCGCGTCCGGAGGTGAAACCGTTTTGATCAGTTCTTCTTGAAGCTGACGGCCAGACTGCCGCTGCCCTCAGCAAGGATGCGGGTTTCGAAATCCGGAAGGCTTTGCATAAAGTCATGGTACTCGGCTGTGCCGCCGCCTCCGCCCCGCCGGCCCCATCGGCGCTCGGTGACATTGTGGGCGGAGATGCATCCCCCCGGAAGGATTTTCGGGATGAGCGCCTTGGCGTAATTCGTGTACCATTCCTTATCGGCGTCGATGAACACGAAATCGAAGGGACCTTCGAGCTTCGGGACGAGCTCGTGGGCGTCGGCCAGGCGGGCGTCGATGAAATTTTCCAGACCTGCAGCCTTGAAGTTGGCCAGGGCTTGGCGATATCGGCCCTCGTCGATTTCGATGGTTGTGAGTTTTCCTCCGGTTTTGCTGAGGGCCCAGGCGATATAGATGGCCGACCGTCCCGTCGAAGTTCCGATCTCGAGCGCCTTCGTGTAGGAGTTTTCGAGGACGATTTGATACAGCAATTCCCCGTCCGAGGCGGGGACATTCATGTCCCACCAGCGGATGTTCGTGTTGTTCAGGAAAGCCCGCACCCGGGCGTCGAGGTTCCTTTCCTCTCCGGCTGAAGATAAAAGACCGGACACGATGAAAAAACCCAAAAAAGCCGCAACTATTCCCTACATTCCGCACGAAACAATCTTGAAATTGAGGAATTATTATTGAACTTATCATCTTTAATATCAGCTGGATAGCTTACTTGTAGAAAACAGCCCTTTCTTTGATTTCCGCCAGCAATATTTGTTTTTGGCGATTTTCGATGGCGCGAAGCCGATTCAACGCCTTTCGCCAGTTTCGGTAGCGATCTCCGGCTTTATGCATCCGGACCTCGTCGGCACGGCGTATCAACTTGCACCGCCTTCGTCCTTGAACATCTTTAAAAAGGAAGATTGTTTGTGGATGTCCTTGACCTGAGAGACACGTACACCGGGGATTGCCGCATTTTCGGCGCACGCGGGAGACCGATCCGACGGCCAGTTCGTGAGGCGAGGAGAGAAGGCGGATCAAACAGCGGCGTTCCCGCTCGAGGCTTGACATTTCGCTTGACAAGGCCATGGTTCTCGTATATGTATAGCATAGATATGTATACAAGGCAAGCGAGCGGTTGTCGGAAAGTTCGCACGCCGGGCGGCCCGGCCTCGCTCCAGATCCATCTCCTCGGACCCCATCCCATCCTTCTCCATTTTCTGGCCAAGATGTCGTTTCCCTCGATCGTCGGCTCCTGTCTCG